>JASLIY010000295.1 GCA_030152675.1 Acinetobacter sp. | reverse complement strand
GGGGTTTTTTAAATATCTGGAGCGGGAAAGGAGACTCGAACTCCCGACCCCAACCTTGGCAAGGTTATGCTCTACCAACTGAGCTATTCCCGCATGCGAGCTATAATACAGTAACAAATCAGAGGGTCAAGAATTTTCTATTGATCAACTGACTGATTGCATAAAATAAAATCACTTTGTGCTGCTTTTTAAGTTTTTAGGGTAAATCTGGGCTAAATAGGGCAGTTGGCTGGATGTGAACAGGCTGACTTGATGGCTAAAGCAATACCCGCTTGATAGGTTATACTCAGGTAATTTATCTCATGATCCACATTCAAAGGATGACTCAAATGAGCCTAGAACAGCAACTTATTGAATGCTTAAGTGATTTACAGCCACAGCAGCTGCAAGTTATCAATGAATCTTCAGGCCACGGTGGATATTTTCCGGGCAAAGAATCACACTTTAAAGTGGTGATCGTCAGCGAACAATTCCAAGGTCTACGTTTGGTGCAACGCCATCAAAAAGTATATGCCGCTGCGGCAGGCTTACTCAGCCCAGGTAAGATTCATGCTTTGGCGATTCATGCCTATGCACCAGATGAGTGGCAGGGTCAGGCCCCAAATAGTCCAGAATGCGCACATGCGCCCAAAGCATAAGGATAGAGAACTGCGATGACTACCCAACTCATTATAAAAATCATACATATGAGCAGTGTCGCCTTGGCACTCAGCGTATTTATCCTCCGGGGTTTGACCTTATTTGTGGGCACCCAAGGACAACAGCCCAGCAGCAAAGGCAGAACTCTATTTGTGGGTTTGCAGCATCTCAGCTATACCGTGCTATTTGTGACCGGTGTAGTTTTATTGGTCATGAAGGACTTTCAGGTACAGCCTTGGTTCTACGCCAAAATTATTTTATTTTTGGTCTTACTGTCGACGCAAATTAAAACCTATAAACGAGATGAGAGCATTCTGTTGGCTCAGCGCCGTGCAGGCCTCGGGATTGGTGCGGTGACATTTATTGCGATCTTGGCATTGGTGATGATTAAACCTGTATTTAGTTAAGTGTAGATATGAGGCGCGTGTTGCAACGCGCTCATGTCATTTGATGTATTGGTATGATGTGAATTGCGGTCTATTTGAGTTGAATAATAATTTAAAAATTGAGGCTTTTTATGCAGACACGTGTGGTATTTAATCAAAAAGGTGGTGTAGGTAAATCAAGTATCGCGGTGAACTTGGCGGCGCTGAGTGCTGAGCATGGTTTTCGGACGCTATTGATTGATCTCGATCCCCAAGCCAACTCAAGCCAGTATTTGCTGGGGGATGACGCGACTTATACCGTAGATAAACCAGCGCTTGAACCGAATATTGAAAACTTCTTTGACGAGGTGCTGGGCAATAACAGCCAAAAAGGCTTAATTGGCAGTGCAATTGGCTCTTTGATCAAAGCGCGACAGAAAAAGCTGCAAGATTTTGTGCATCATTCGCCATTTGCACAGTTAGATGTGCTGCCAGCCAGCCCGAGCTTGGGAAACTTGGCCTATGCACTCGAAAGCAAACATAAAATTTATAAATTACGCGATGCGATTCAAAGCTTAGCTGCGGACTATGATCGGATTTATATCGACACACCGCCAGCCTTTAACTTTTTTACTTTATCGGCCTTGATCGCTGCCCATCGTGTCCTGATCCCATTTGATTGTGATGTGTTTTCAAAGCGAGCCTTGCATAGTTTGATCGAAAATATCGTTGAAACCCAAGATGATCACAATGAGGCATTGGAAATCGAGGGCATCGTGGTCAATCAATTTCAAGCCCAAGCGAAATTGCCGCGTGAAGTGGTACAAAGTCTCAAAGATCAGGGACTTCCAGTATTAGAGAGCATGTTGCCCCCTTCGGTCGTCATGAAAGAATCACACTTTAAAAATATGCCTTTAATTTATTTAGCCAAAGATCATAAGTTGACGCAGGCCTACCAAGCGTTGTTCAATGAAATCGAACATCTAGCAAATCAACAATAAAAGTATCGAGATCAGTATGAAATCTTTCTCTCTTGCAAGTCTTGCCATCGGTGCTGCGCTGCTGATGACAGGCTGTGCCACCACGGTTAAGCCGACTTATGTATCGCCAACGCAATATCAGGCGCTGAGCTGTGGTCAAATCAACGCAGAATTTCAGCGTATCCAACAATATATTAACAATGGTGTACAAACACCTAAACGTACCGGTGTGGGCGTTGGTCTCGGACTCGGCGGTGGCTGGGGACGTGGTGGTTGGGGCTTTGGGCCGACAGTTTCTGTGAATATGGGCCAGTCTTCGAACACCAAAGGCACTGAACTTTCACGTTTATATGGTCAACAAGATGCTTTGAGCCAAGCGGCACAATTTAAAAATTGTGCGCAGATTCCAAAGCGTTAATTGATATTCATATCAAACATAATGTGATGGGTTTCTGGTTTTGAGAAATCAGGAACCCGCATATATTTAACAAAATATTTCCTATATAAAACCTTATAAATCAAATCACTATTTAGGTTTTGAATGTAATTATGACACTGTGGTCACGGTGATTCGAAAGTTGCAACTTGTTTATTTTATTACTTATCGTTTAAGGTGTGCGACACTTTGAAAGATGAGGATGCTCGATGATCGAGAGTTGGTTGTTTGTGTTCGCTATCGTGGCGGTATTCTTAATTCCGGGCCCGAGTAATGCGTTTTTGGCAAACGCCGCACATCATCAAGGCATTTTAAAAAGTTTAATGCTCATCCCTGTCGAGATCGTGGGTTATCTCTATGGCATCGGGATTTGGGCGTTGATCATTCACTTGACTATGCCGACTTGGCCGATGTTGATTCATCTTCTGCATTTTGCCAGTGCGCTGTATGTACTTTGGCTGGCGTTCCATCTATGGAAAAACGTGGATATTCAACAACAACGTCAGAGCTATCTGGCGCTTAAGCCACAGCAGTTCTTTATCTCCATTATTAAAAATCCCAAAACTATCTTATTTGCAGTTGGTATTCTGCCGATTGAAACTTGGAACTCATTTGAAAGCTATTTCACCGTTTTTGCTGTGTTTACGCTGTGTTTGATTCCATGTGCGTTGTTTTGGATCTATTTTGGCCGTGCTATTTTGGCTGGCCGGGTACAGCATCTGCGCGCCAATCGTGTCTATAAAGGCTCGGCGATGTTACTGATGCTGTGTATGCTCCCGGTGATCTTCCGCTTCTTCTAAACCCACGTATAACGATAGCTGCAAGACTTTAAGCCTTCAAATCATCAAAGGTCATTGCTTGGTTTTGCCGCTGAAAATTTATGCCGGATAAAGCCGACAATGGCAGGTAGGACGCTCAAGATAATGATCCCGAAGATTAGGTAGGTGAAATTATCTTTGATCAGCGGCATGTTACCAAACAAATAGCCCAAGGTAATAAATGACGAGATCCAGAGAAAGCCACCGATGACATTATAGGTCAGGAAGAACTTATAGTTCATGCTGCCTGCACCAGCCACAAAGGGCGCAAAGGTGCGAGCGAAGGGGATAAAGCGCGCAAAAATAATGGTTTTACCGCCGTGGCGTTCAAAGAACTCATGGGTTTTGATGAGATGTTGTTTGTTAATGAATTTGGAATCAATTTCAAACACGCGTGGCCCAATATATTTACCGATCTGGTAGTTCAGGGTATCCCCAGCAACAGCAGCAATAAATAAGAGGAAAATCAGTAACCACGGATTCATAGCACCTGTCGAGGCCGCCAAGGCACCGGCAGCAAACAGTAAGCTATCTCCCGGCAGGAAGGGCATCACCACCAAGCCCGTTTCGACAAAGATAATGAGAAATAAAATGGCGTAAATCCACGTGCCATAATTGGTGATAAATTCAAATAAGTGTTCATCTACGTGTAAGATAAAATTAAGTAAATCCATAAGGCCAAAACTGTGCAAAATTATGCACAAATCCTAGCAGTCCCACCCCCAAATGTCTGTATGCAAATCAATTAATTTATAGCATGCCAAAGTCGGTCTTGCTGAGTGCCAAGATGTGATTGTTGAGCCGCAGTCGTGAGTAAATTCGACTTTTTAAGCTGTTTTTGCGGATGGCATGGGATTTAAGTTAAAAATCATCAAAATTGAGCACAGCTTCCATGCCTGAATCATGTGCTAATCCGCAATAAAAATGCTAGAATGCAGCGCTTAATTCGCCAGCCATTCATAGTTTCTGCCATGACTTCTCATACTCAAATTACTGAAGACCGTATTCTTATTTTGGATTTCGGTTCGCAATATAGTCAGCTGATTGCTCGCCGCGTGCGTGAAGCAGGTGTCTATTCTGAAATGTATGCTTATGATTTATCTGAACAAGAGATTCGAGATTTTAATCCTAAAGGGATTATCTTGTCAGGTGGACCT
>JASLIY010000237.1 GCA_030152675.1 Acinetobacter sp. | reverse complement strand
GTAGTTGTTGCACCAGACCATGCTGAAAGAAATAGTTTGGGGTAAAAGGATGGTATTTAATCTGTTCCCAGTCGATATACTCGGCATATTGACGACCTTCTTGCACATGCTGATCGAGTACGCTGAGTAAGAACAATTGCTGTAAAAAACTCAACTGATTGAGGTCTTGCAACACCACATCTTTGTATTGTGACTTACGTTGTTCTTGTAGTTTGGTGGCTTTGATCATTTGCTTGCGTTTGTGCTGACAGCTGGGGCAATGACAGTTGTGTTGTTGATCTTGGGAGACTTGATGCTCACAATGGCTACACTGATGATAGTGCAGTTCTTTTTCGTATTGTTCCGCTTCGATAAAGTACATCGAGGCTTGGCAGAGTGGGCAGAAACTACTCTCATCTAATTGTTTACGCAGTACCTGAATGACCATACCAACACAAAACCCGTGTAACTAAGCAATAGAACAGTATACACAGTCGAGCGAAGACTCGGCTAGAACAGCGTTTGATAAAACTTGGATTTCGCCAAGAACAGTTGAAAAACCAACGCCAAGCCCTGATCTAGCAAGCATTATGATCGTTTAGATTTCTGCCAAGGCTTTAGGACAACGGCCTAAACTTGGCGTATGATCAAAAGCGTTAAAATAATCAGATTGCAGATAGACTGTTTCAGTCGGGGGCTTTGCTTGCCCTGAACACCATTAGGATACTTTATGAATATCGCAGCCAACCCAGTGATTGAAGCGGATCAAACCGTTTATTTAAAAGACTATCAAAAACCGACTTTCGTGGTAGACACGGTGGACTTAAATATTCAAGTCTATGCGGATCACACTCAAGTCAGTAGTACCTTAGTGATGCAACGTCAAACTGCAGGGGATTTGGTGCTGCTTGGGCGTGATCTGGAGTTACTGTCAATTCGCCTCAATGGCAAGTTGCTTGAGGCCAGTGAATATACGCTGGATGCCGAGCAACTCAGTATTGCCAACGCACCTGATCAGGTCAAGCTTGAGATCGAAGTGGTGATTCACCCTGAAAGCAATACCATGCTAGAGGGTTTATATCAGGCGGGTGATTTATTTGTGACCCAAAACGAGCCTGAAGGTTTCCGTAAAATTACTTATTATCCAGATCGTCCCGATGTGCTGTCTGTATTTACCACCCGTGTAGAAGCCGATAAAAAATACCCAGTGCTGTTGGCCAATGGCAACTTGCTGGAAAAAGGCGAGGCCGGTGAAGGGCGTCATTATGCGATTTGGGAAGATCCAACCCAAAAGCCGAGTTATTTATTTGCTTGCGTGATCGGGGATTTGGCAGTACTACGCGATCACTATGTCACCTCCGAAGGTCGTGATGTGGCACTGGAAATCTACGCGATCGAAAAAGATATTCCAAAATGTCAGATTGCCATGAATGCTTTAAAACATTCCATGCGTTGGGATGAAGAACATTATGGTCGTCCTTATGACCTCGATAATTATATGATCGTGGCGGTGAGCCAGTTCAATATGGGCGCGATGGAAAATAAAGGCCTGAATATTTTCAATACTTCATGTGTCTTGGCTGATGAAGAATACACCACCGATGCGGCGATTATGCGGGTGCAGTCGGTGATCGCGCATGAATACTTCCATAACTGGACCGGTAACCGCATTACCTGTCGTGATTGGTTCCAGTTATGCCTCAAAGAAGGCTTGACTGTTTATCGTGATCAATCTTTCTCTGAAGACTTACAGTCGGCTGCCGTGCAACGTATCGATGATGTCGCCGTGCTTAAAGCACATCAGTTCCCTGAAGATTCAGGCCCTTTGTCTCATCCACCGCGTCCAGATCATTTTGTGGAAATTAATAACTTCTATACCGCGACCGTGTATGAGAAAGGCGCTGAAATTAACCGCATGATGGCGACTTTACTGGGCAAAGAGAAATTCCGTCAGGGTACGGATGAATATTTCCGTCGTCATGATGGTCAGGCTGTGACGGTGGATGATTGGATTGCGGCATTGACTGCGGGTTCAGGCGTTGATTTGAGTGGCTTTTTAAAATGGTATAACCAACCAGGTACACCAAAACTTGAAGCCCAAGGTGAATATGATGCCGAGCGTCAGTGCTATCGCCTCAGCCTGAAACAAAGTCTTAAAGCCCATGCCAAATATCCAAACCTGCAAGCTGTGCCGATCCCAGTGGCATTGGCTTTGTTCAATGCTGAAACAGGCGAACAGTATCAGTTGAACTGTGATGCACTGATAGACAACCAAGTCAAAGATGGCGTCTATCTACTCGATCAAGATCAGGCTGTGATTGAGTTGCAGGGTGTGACTGAAAAGCCAGTGGTGTCTTTACTGAGAAACTTCTCGGCACCGGTGAACTTGGTATTTAACTACACCGATGCAGAGTTGGCCTTCTTACTGCAATATGAAAGCAACGGTTTTAACCAATGGCAAGCCAGCCAAACCTTGCTTGAACGGATCTTGCTTGAGGATCATCCTGCGCACACCTATATTGAGGCGATCAAACAGACCTTGCCGGCGATGATCGAGAAAGATCCATTATTGGTGTCACGTTTATTTGATGTGCCGTCTGAGGGCTATTTGGCCAGCCGTATCGATCGTGACTATCGTCCAACGCAGGTCAAAGAAAAGCGTGAAGCGCTATTGAATGCTTTGGCAGCGGCACTGGGTGAGTTCTGTCAACAGTGTTATCGCGCTCTGGATGCCACGGCTCAGCCAGAGTTCTCGCAAGCGATGGGCGTGCGAGCCTTGAAAAATATCATGCTCAGCTTGATGGCACGTCAGGGTGATGCCGCAGTCTTTGATTTGGCTACAACACAGTACAATGACAGCAACAACATGTCTGAACGTCTTGGTGCCTTACGGGTCTTGGTCTGGAATGATGCACCGCAAGCCAAAGCACTATTGCAAGACTTCTATGCGCGCTTTAAAGATGAACCTTTGGTATTGGATCAATGGTTTATGATCCAAGCCTCACATCCAAATGCAAGCGCAGAAAGCATTGCTTATTTGACCTCGCATGTGGACTATGACTTGGGTACTCCAAACCGTATTCGCTCCGTCAGTGGTGGTATCAACGCCAATCCGGTTAATGCGTGGAGCTTTGGGGTGCAGCATTTTATTGATCTGGCCAAATATCTGGATCAAAAAAATCCAATCGTGGGCTCACGTTTGTTACAAGTGCTGTCACGTTGGTATAGTTTGGCTGAACCGCAACGTAGTGCTGTACAACAGGCATTACAGGGCTTAAAAGCTGAAGTGAAATCGAAAAATGTGGTCGAAACTTTAAACAGTATGCTCAATGTTGAGTAATGAATATCGAGTGAGATAAAGGCACTCAAACTCAAACCTGAGTCGCAAGGATCAGGTTTTAT
>JASLIY010000150.1 GCA_030152675.1 Acinetobacter sp. | reverse complement strand
GGTCATTTTTTTGACGCGCGTCAGCCAACTATTCAAGCAGGGGTCCTTTTTAAGGCGAAGCCAGTCTTATGCCAAAGCAATTGCAAGACTGGGCAACTGTAAGACAAAGCAACTCTAAATCAGTGCAAAATTTGGCATTTCTAATTTCAGCACAAATCATACTACGTCGGTGTAAACTTGTCTTGATTCAATGTCGTCAAAATAACCAAGAAATCTATGAGCTTTGAAAAAACCCCACCCCTGTATTCCATGCGTTGGATCATGCTGCTGGCCTTGTTCACTGCATTGGGTCCGTTATCGATTGATATGTATTTGCCAGCGTTGCCGCAGATGGCACAAGACTTTACTGTCAGTACGCAAATCATGGCCAATAGTGTGCCCGCCTACTTCTTGGGACTGGCCCTCGGGCAGTTGATTTATGGGCCCGTGAGCGATCGGATCGGCCGTAAAAAGCCTTTGTATGTGGGCATGGCGCTCTTTGCGCTGGCCAGTCTACTCTGTGTCTATGCCCGGGATGCCAATTTACTGATTGCGGCTCGGGTGCTGCAGGCATTAGGTGGTTGTGTTGGTGTGGTGATCGCCCGTGCTGCGATCCGAGATTGTTTGGATGTGCAAGGATCGGCACAGGCATTTTCTAGCATGATGATTGTGATGAGCATTGCACCGATCGTGGCGCCGATTTTTGGGGCATGGATCTTACACTTCTTTGCTTGGCAGGCGATTTTTATATTGCTGATGCTGATCGGCCTATTTTGTCTGTTCTGCGTACATTTCTTTTTCCACGAGACACTCCCGGTTGAGAAACGTGTGCAACTGAGTGCCAAACAGGTTTGGGAGCTCTATGGCAAAATCATGCAAGACAAAAGCTTTCGTTTGCCGATGTTGGCCGGATGTTTGAGCGGTGCGGCCATGTTCTGTTATATCAGTTCCGCCGCTACAGTGTTGATGGATCTTTATGCGTTAAGCCAACAACAGTTTGCCTATGCCTTTGCCTTAAATGCTTTTGGGATCATGTTGTTCTCCTCTTTGAATAAACGCTTGGTGAATCGTGTAACGATCGATCAACGTTTGCTTTTGGGCGGGATCATTCAGACCTCAGGTGCGTTATTGCTCAGCGTAACTGCGATCTTTGGCGTGGCGTCATTTGGCATCGTGATGTTGGGCTTATTTATGGCCGTGGCTGGTATTGGTTTTACTGGGCCGAATGCCATGGCCTTGGCGATGTCGAAACAAGGCGCTCGTGCAGGATCAGCCAGTGCTTTGATGGGCAGTATGCAGTTTGCCTGTGGTTTGCTCGGTGGCGTGCTATTAAACTTCATGCCTTGGAATGCGTTGCTGAATATGGGAGTGTTGATGTTGGCCTTTACCTGTCTAGGTTTGCTTGCTATTGCGAGGTTGCGTAAAAACCTCATCTCTGTGTGTTGATCTTGAGATGTTGTTATCATTTTGGGCATATACCATGGTCGTATGTGCCACACAGGGCTTATATAATACAATTTATTAAGTCATTATTTTTTATGAAAATATTGAAATATTATTCTAAATAACACATTTAAAATGATTAAATAAGATGAAAATTGATTTTAAAACGTATCCATAAATTGTTAAATTATGCCTGTTCGTGAAATATTTTTTTACTTTAGTTTTTTTTTGCTGTCATCACATTTTATTAAAAGCATGTTAGATCAATGTTTTTTGGGGTATCAGTTGGATCCTCCGTAAAACGGAGTGAGTGGTTTTTTAAATCATGTTTGGATTTGAATGATCAGGCATGCATGGATGTATTGATTATAAATCTAGGAGTTTTATAAATGCGTCAAATTCAAAGTCGTCAATTTTTTCAAAAGGGTTTAGTGCTGGCTGTCACGACACTGATGATCGGTTCTGTACACGCTGCTACGACAGATAAACAGGAAATTCAACAGTTGCGTGAAGAAGTTCAAGCATTGAAAGCAATGATTCAACAGCAACAACAAGTTCAACAACAGCAACAGGTTCAGATTCAACAGGTTAAGCAACAGCCTGTACAGGTTGCAGCGGCACCTGCGGTTGCACCAGCAGCCTCTCCGTTGGCATCTTTGAAATCTAAGGCCGGTTCAAACGTGAATCTTTATGGTTTCGTTCGTGCGGATGCCAGTTATCAAGCCAAAGGGGGGAGCGGCATCTTTAACCGCATCAATGCGGTAGATCTTAATGGTGTGGCTGATGCCAATGGTGTCGTCAATCCAAACAAAGATCGTTTTGATAGCACCGTGACGACTTCACGTATCGGCTTAGACTTTGTCGCTCCGGTTCAAGGTGCGGATGTGAACGGTAAGGTCGAGATTGATTTCCGTGGTGGTTCGAGTAATGACACCGTGCGTATTCGTCATGCTTATTTGAACTACAACAATTGGTTGATCGGTCAAACTACTTCGTCTTTCCTTTCTGGCGACTCACAACCTGAAATGTTGGATTTCAACGCAGCATTGGGAATCGGGACTTATCGTACGCCAATGGTACGTTATAGCCATGCACTCGATGCAGACACCAAGTTGATGTTTGGTTTAGAGCAGGGCAATAGCAACAACCGTCTTCCAACCGCAACCGCACAAGTTAAACATAACTTTGATGACAAAAATGGTGTTGTGACGGCGCGTGCCTTGATTCAAGAAACACGTGCACGTCTCAAAGATGCAGGCAAAGAATATAACGATCAAACTGAATTTAGCTGGGGCTTAGCTGTCGGCACCAAATATAAGTTTACTGATCAATTTTCCGTGACTGCAGACTATACCCACCTCAAAGGTGATGACAAATATATGCTGTATAACGCTGATGCATACAAGGTCGATACCGCACGTCAAGATATTGATTTGATCGATTTAGATGCAGTGAGCGTGGGTGCAACTTATAAGATCAATCCGCAACTGCGTACCAACATCGGTTATGGCGCGATCTTCTATGATAACCAAGCGAAAACTGCAGGCAAGAATGATAGCTTGCAACAAGGTTGGTTAAATGTGTTCTATAACCCAGTAAAACCGATTACTTTGGGTGCTGAATATGTCTATGGTGAGCGTGAAACCGTTGATGACCGTATTGGCCGTGATAGCCGTGTCGGTGTAATGGCAAAATACGATTTCTAAGTTTTGTCTCAGCTTATTCAATCTGTTCGGTTGAATAGCACAAGAAATCTCTCAAAAACCGAGGTGTAAACTTCGGTTTTTGAACTTTGGTCGAGTAAAATAAAAGCGCTCAGATTTGAGTAATATCGCTTGAGTGGAATAAAAAATAGCGTTGTTGAAACTTGAGATTTTTTGCTAAGGCTGATTAGTAAATGGATATACATTTTCGATTAAGGATGTGATCTATAAAACTAAAGTCGAATGCTTGGCATAAATGATCAAAATACTGGCTGAAAATTAGACATAAATTCGCTATTTTGTAAAAAAATAAAGCAATATAATGAAAATTCTGCATAATGTGCGCTTTCAAAATATTCTGTTTGAACCACTGGGCAGAACACGCTTAGCCATCTTCATCTGAAGTCTTTTCATAAAACACCATGATGCAAAGGAGCTTAAAGTTGAAATTATCGCTCATCCCTTATTTAGAGCATCTGTCTGAGCAGATTGTGAGCAAGGTGTTCAATTTTAATCTCAGGCCAAACTGAGCAATTAATGTTGTCCATAGACGCAAGAAACACGCACGCTGGTGCATCGTTTTTGAAACCACTTTTTAGTGATCTGTTTAAATACATGTGTATGGCTATGGGTTTTTATGTAGGTCTTTTTGTTGTGTGGCTTTATTTTTAATCAGTTAACGTTTTGTTCTAATTTACTTAAATATTAATTGATATTGAAGCTTAAATAAGACTACAGAATAAAAGCATTTAATCATATTTGATGGATTGAATCATGGAATTAACTTTTAATGCGTTTTATACGCT
>JASLIY010000146.1 GCA_030152675.1 Acinetobacter sp. | reverse complement strand
AATCGTGTTATATTCAGGCAACTAAAATACTTTTGTATAATCTAATACCAGTGACGGCAATGAATACAGTTAAGTCAAATTCTCTTATCCAGTCTGACATCGATGATGTTAACGTTCAGAGCATTCAAACGCTCATTACTCCAGCTGAATTAAAAGCTGAACTCCCTCTTAACGATAAAGCCTATCAAACGGTACTCAATGGACGTGCTACGGTACGTCACATTTTAGATGGCCAAGATAAACGTTTGTTTGTGGTGATTGGCCCGTGTTCAATCCACGATCCAGCGGCTGCACTCGAATATGCAGAGCGTTTAAAAGTCTTGAGCGAAAAAGTCAAAGATACCTTGTATATCATCATGCGCGTGTATTTTGAAAAACCGCGTACCACGGTGGGCTGGAAAGGCCTGATCAACGATCCTGACATGAATGACTCTTTTAATATCGAAAAAGGTCTACGCATCGGTCGTCAATTGTTATTACAACTCAATGAAATGGGTTTGCCGTGTGCCACTGAAGCACTCGATCCAAACTCACCGCAGTATTACCAAGATCTGATCTCATGGTCAGCAATTGGTGCGCGTACGACTGAGAGCCAAACTCACCGCGAAATGTCTTCGGGTCTTTCTTCACCGGTCGGCTTTAAAAATGGTACGGATGGCGGCCTCACCGTTGCAACCAATGCGATGCAATCTGTCAAACATGGTCATAGCTTCTTGGGTCTCAACGACCAAGGTCAAGTCTCTGTGATTCGTACCAAAGGCAACCCTTATGCACACGTGGTATTACGTGGTGGTAATGGCAAACCGAACTATGACGCAGGCTCTGTGGCAGATGCTGAAAATGCGCTGTCTAAAGCCAAAGTCAGCACCAAAATCATGATCGACACCAGTCATGCCAACTCAAACAAAGATCCGTATCTACAACCGTTGGTGTTAAAAAACATCACCGAACAGATCTTGGATGGCAATAAGTCGATCGTCAGCATCATGGTCGAAAGCCACTTAAAAGGCGGTCGCCAAGACATTCCAGCCAATCTCTGTGACCTTGAATATGGCCAATCTGTGACGGATGGTTGTATTGATTGGGAAACCACTGAAAAGGCATTATTAGATATGGACGCTGCGTTAAAAGATGTATTGAAACAACGCTAAGCGCCCCTGAACGCCATCCTTGTGATGGCGTTTTTTTTATTCTGTTTTTAGTTTTACTTTACGCATACTCAGTTTCAAATATTTCTTTTTAATTCTTATTATTGTCAGAGCGGATCATTGAATGAATGCGATTGAACGCGAACTCAGCCAAATCCCCCATTTTCAATTTATCCATGACCACCTTTTTAGTTCAGGTCATCCTTCAGCTGCGCAACTTGCGCAGATCAAAGCCTATGGTGTTGATACGGTCATCAATTTAGCCATTTGTGAAGCACAGCCTGACGGTCTACAACAAGATCAACAGTGTATTGAGCTGGGTTTGAATTATATTCAGGTCCCGATTGATTTTGAGCAACCAGCAATTGATCAATGCCTATTGGTCTTAGATCTAATCCAGCATTTGGCCCGAGATAAAATGCTTTGGATTCACTGCAAGGACAATCAACGTGCATCTTGTTTGATGTATTTATACCGTCAGTATTGTATGCAGATCGACATGCCAACCGCACAAGCGTATTTGCATGAAATCTGGGAACCTAATAATACCTGGACTGGGCTGATGCATGGTGTGGCTTTACAGCTACAAGGCCGTCAAGCCACCCAAGACTTAGAGCAGTCATTGCTGCAAGCGCAGCTTAGTGACGACTTAACAGCACCGTCGCCAACGCCAGAATCCCCTCTTGACGACCAGTAAAGCCGAGTTTTTCAGTGGTGGTGGCTTTGATACTAATCTGAGTGACATCAACATCCAGCACATCCGCAACACTTTGACGCATGGCCAAATTATGTTTGGCCAGTTTCGGGCGCTCACAAGCCACGGTCAGATCCGCATTATTGAGCTGATAGCCACGATCTAAAATTAATTGATAGACATGCTTGAGTAACTTACGGCTGTCTGCGCCTTTGTATTCAGGATCAGTATCTGGAAAGTGCTGTCCAATATCACCAAGCGCCAATGCACCGAGTAGTGCATCACTCAAGGCATGCAAAACCACATCACCATCGGAGTGAGCTTTGAGGCCCTGATCATGGGGAATCTTGATTCCAGCCAAAGTCACAAAGTCGCCTTCCTCAAAGGCATGCACATCCATTCCTTGTCCAATTCGAATTTGTGGAATCATTTAAAGCTCCTTTCCGCAGATTTTAAATTTGAAATCTTGTATTCATACTTTCTATTTCGCTATAGTAGGTATGCAAACCATATAAAGTATAAGCGATCATGCTGTTGAAAACTGATTTTATGCATTTTAATACAATCGTGAGCAGTATATTTCTAGCTTTTTTGAGCATGAATAATACCTATGCCAATCCCATTCAATGTGATGCAGTACAAAAAACTGCCGTATTGAAGACCCTGTGTGGATCTAACTTCGATGAACAACGTTCAGCATTAAACGAAGCATATCTGACCGCCTATTTGGTCACGGATGCCCCGATCCGTTTGATTGAAGATACACAACAGCTTTGGTTTAAGCGCATTGCCCAGTGCACGCAGCGTGATTGCTATCAAAAACAAATTGATTTACGTATCGAGGAGTTAAACTTCTACACCTCGATGAATCAAAGTCTGACTCAGCATTTTCTCAAATATGAACACGGTCAACTACTGAATCCAGCGGTTCAACTCCAAGTCCACCAACTTAGTAAAGATCGCATCAAGATTGAGGGCTTGGCTCACCGCAACCCCAATAATCGTGCTGATTCTCAGTCCATTTCCTTACTGGCCTATACCTCACCCGATAAGAAAAATGAAATCATCGACAATGATCGTAAATGCAAATACCAGCTTAACTTCCAAAAAGCCTATCTGATCGTCAAAAGCCAGCAAAAAGGCTGTGAGCGATTTACTGGCAGTTATCGTGTCTATGATTAATGGTTGATGAGCATTTAAATTCGCTCATCACCATATATACGCTTAACTCGCTTCTTTATGATTTGATACTTGAGTTTTTAGTGCTTTCTGTTTTTTAAGTAGAAATCGATAAGGTATGAGAATATAAGTACGCATTTGATTTAAAAAAAGACAAGATAAAAAAAAGAAAAGACCTATCATCAATTTAATCTTAAAGTTTGGATTAAAACAACTCCCGACATTCAAGCCAACAACGACTCCAATTTGTACTGCAAACAGCATCAAATAATAACTTAAATAAGTAGTTTTTTGTTTAGAGTCAGCTATTGCTGCAAAAAAATAAAATAATGAATGTTTTTCTTCACTTGAATAATATTCCTCCAGTAGATGATCATATCTAAATTTATTTGAACGTGATTCAGCGTAAAGCATAAAAGCTCCAATCACTAAAAATATAATCAAATACCCCAAAAAGTAGAAAATACTGATCAGAGATGCAAAACCCAGTGAAAGAAATAAAAAGCTTAAACAGACAAAGAGGTAACTCATAACGCGATACCTTGCATAATTTATTATATCCCTAGATCCCTTATCCTTTAAAAACATAAACAACAGATAGATTGCATAAAAGAGCGTAAGCGCCGACATGACAACTTTAATAACAAAAATTTCAATTGCAAAAAGCACAAAACCCACAAATGCACTCATTATTACATTTAAGATAAATTGGTTTTTAATAAAAAATTTGTAGTCAAAATTGTTAATTTCTATAGCCATATAAAACTCCTTAATTATTTATTATTCTTCCCATATTTTTCTGCATCCGCTTGTTTAGCCAAGTCTAATCGATAAGTGTATTGCATCCAGCGTTCATCATTTTGACTGTCAAACTCTTTGTTTTTCAAACTCACCATAAGAACTGAATAACGACTCAGCCCCATCATCGTTGGTTTGTAAAAATTTAATTTATTTAATATTGCTTCTAACTCAGCGCTTTGTTCATCAAAGCTTGCTCCTACACGCGAACCACTATAAACAATAAAAACAAATAAGATAAAAAATGTTCCAAAGACTTTTGGATCCATT
>JASLIY010000126.1 GCA_030152675.1 Acinetobacter sp. | reverse complement strand
GATGATGACTTAAGCAGCTAAAAGTTCTGCGACTGCAGCATTGATAAAGGCGGTGTCTACTGGATTGACGCCGCCTTTATCAATGCTGCAGTCGCAGAACTTTTAGCTGCTTAAGTCATCATCGTTGATGGAAACACGGCTTATTAGACGTCGATGATAGCGTGTTGGCACTTCGGGTGCTAACACGTGCTGATTTGCATATGGCGTTTTTGAGTGATTTAAAATATGAAAAGTTTAAGATCGGGGAGAGAGTATCTAAATACTTGAGTTACAAATTTGAACTCATGTTAAAAACTTCAAATCCTTATACTCCGAATTTGGTTTAAATTTATTCGGACGAACTTAGTGAAATTAAATAAAGTTTTTGCAACACTTATTCTTTGTTCTGCATTTGTTTTGACAGCATGTCAACCGAACTCAAACTCATCTACAAGTACAGCTTCCCAAGATCAATTAAATAGCCAAAGCTTCGAAAATATCAATTTAAATACTGAGAATATGATGGGCTATCTCAAAGATTTTCAAGCGATTGCGGATCATCATCAAGCTAACCGTGCAGTGGGCAGTTCAGGTGGACAGGCCAGTGCGGATTATATTTTAAAGCAGATTAAAAAGAGCGGTTATCACGTTGAGAAAATCCCATTTGAAAATCGGGATAAAGTCACAGGCCATAATATTATTGTGGAAATTCCGGGCCAAGAAAAAGACAATATTGTCTTGTTGGGCGCACATTATGATTCAGTGAAAATGGGTCCGGGGATTAATGATAATGCTTCGGGTACTGTTTTATTATTGGATTTGATCGATCAAATCGCACAGCAAAAAAGCATGCCTAAAAATACAATTCGTATTGCATTCTGGGATTCAGAAGAAGCGGGGATTGGTGGGTCACAAGCCTATGTGAATACGCTGAGCGATGCGCAAATTAAACACATCAAGGCTTATATTAATATCGACATGATCGGTACCAAAGATGGTGAAGTATTGATTGCGGATGCTGATCGATCCACGATTGTTGAGTTAGAGAAAACCTTAAAACAAAGTGAGATGAGTGCCGAAGAATATCAACCGATTCTCGATGGGCTTCGTGCGATTCCAGCACACGCTGGAGATATTGCTCTAGAGCAGCAGCTAAAAGACTTCTTGGGCAGCAAAAAAGTCAAATTCAAAGAGGATCTTTCGATCTTAACGGCGACCGATGCGCTGCCTTTCTTAGGTAAAGTTCCTGTGGCTTCGCTGACCTTGTTTAATGAGCAAATGAAAGGTGATGTTCTAGAGTTTGCACCTTGTTATCACCAAGCCTGCGACACGATTGAACAGGTTGATCCGCAGTCACTCGGTTTGGTGGGAGAGGCAGTGATTGAATTACTCAAGACGCTGGCCTGATCTTATTTGAGCATGTAGATCCTGCGGATCTATACTGCACCTGCCATCGTTGCAATTTTAGCCCTATGGCGGGTGCGCTCTTCAGTGCTTTCGATACTCTTTAGGCATCACGCCAAGATTCAAACACAAGTCACACTGCCCAAGACGCGAAAGCCACTAGCGCCGGTAACGGCAGGTAGATTGCCGCTTTGTTGTTGCATAAAACGCATCGCTAACCATGCAAAGGCGGTTCCCTCAACCCAAGTCGGGGAAAGTCCCAAGGCCTGTGTGGTCTGTACCGTCCAATTGTGTTTGCGTAAACGCCAGCGCAGTTGCTCAAGCAATTGCGTGTTATAGGCACCCCCACCACAGACATAGACTTCGCCAGTTTCTAAAGGCGAACGATAAATGGCTTTTTTAATCGCACGCGTGGTCAGTTTGAGCAGGGTGGCTTGTACGTTTTCAGGAAGATCTTCGAGTTCGTTGTATTCGAGGTCGCTGCGCCAGTCAGCCAGTTGTTCATCCAGCCATTCCAAATTGAAATCTTCACGACCAGTACTCTTTGGCGGTTCTTTGGCAAAGAAGTCATGATTCTGTAAGCGGTTGAGTAGATTGCGAATCGGTTGACCATATGCCGCCCAACTGCCGCCTTCATCATAAGGTTGTCCGGTATAACGATGACACCAGGCATCCATGAGAATGTTGGCTGGGCCAGTGTCATAGCCATATACCCCATCAGCATCACCGGCAGGCAAGATACTGATATTGGCGATACCGCCCAAATTGAGGATCACCCGATGTGTTTCGGGATGTTGAAACAAGGCTTGGTGAAATGCGGGCACCAAAGGTGCACCCTGACCGCCCGCTGCGAGGTCACGGCGTCTAAAGTCTGATACTACGGGAATTTGAGTAATTTCAGTGATGATATTCGGATCACCGATTTGCAAACTAAAGCCATGTTCGGGACGATGACGGATGGTTTGACCGTGCGAACCGATGGCTTTGATGTGCTCACGTGGCAGTTGATGTTGCTCAATCAATTGATTGATCCCGTGACCGATCATGTTGGCCAAAGCTACATCTGCCTTGCCCATGCGGTCGATTTCATTGTCATCAGGAAGCGCCAAAGCCATAAGCTCGCTGCGCAGTTCTGGATCAAATTCTAGGGTGAGGGTGCCGTGTAGTTGTAAGGGTTCAAACGATGCAGCGACAAAATCTACGCCATCCATGCTGGTTCCCGTCATTACCCCAATATAGATTGCGCTCATATGAATTCGCCTGCATTGTGTTGAAAAAGTGTTAGTATATCGCAGAATTTGTATAACCCATGCG
>JASLIY010000117.1 GCA_030152675.1 Acinetobacter sp. | reverse complement strand
AGAATGCGTTAAAGATTAAGTAATAATGATGAAGAAACAATGTAGGGTTTTTCGAGTCAATGTTGGTTAAAATACGGAAATAGCAGGAATTGTGAGACAGAATTTGAAACCCCGCCGCATCCCGATTGCATTGCGTTTATTTTTTACCGTCTTACTCACGACGTTGGTGATTATCACCTTGAGTTTGGGGGTGCTGCACTGGACCATGCAACGTAACTTTGCCCAATATGTGGCGGATGTGGAAATGCAAAAGCTTGATCCGTTGATTGAGAACTTGGGCAGTGTCTACGGGGTTTATCAAGATTGGGGCAATGCGATTCAGGCGCAAATTCTGCAAATCGAGGGTCAAGCCGCACCAGATGATTATGATAAATTGTCACAGTGGTGGTTGCGCCGTCAGTATGATATCTCTTTGCAACAGCGCTATTTTAATGAACATGCGCTTATGGGAGGGGCAGCAAGCGCTGCCAATGATCAAGATGCTGCGGCCTTGGATCAACAAGATCTCAAGATCCTCAAAGAAAATCTCCCTTCCGAATACCGTCCATTTGAGGGTTTACGTTTTCCTTTAAGTGCGGATCAAAACTTCTATAGAACCAAAAACAAAGAACGTAAAAGCAGCACGAGCACAGAAAAGCCGCCAGCCCAATCGAAAAATACTCAAAAGCGTATTATTGCCATGCCAGATCGTTTGGGCTTGAGCTCACGTTTGTCTTTGTTTGATGCCAATCGGCATTTTGTTGTGGGTGAGGGCAGTGCGCAGTTGTCCTATCGACCGATCATGGTGAACAATAAAGTCGTCGGTTATCTGGGGCTGAAGTCGGTGCTGGATGAAGAAGATGCTTTGAGTATTAACTTCTTTAGTAACCAAAAACGCTATTTATTGCTGGTCTATCTGATCACATTCTTGGTCAGCTTGATTACGGCATTGTTATTGGCGACCTATTTTAGAAAGCCAATTCAGAGCCTGCTGAATGCCACGCGTGAACTGACCAATGGCAACTACCAACATCAGGTGAAGATTAATCGTAATGATGAATTGGGTGACTTATCCAATCAGCTCAATCAATTGGCGGAGATTCTGCATCAACATGAGCATTCTCGTCAGCAATGGGTCGCGGACACTTCGCATGAGCTCAAAACGCCATTGGCGGTGTTGCAAGCTCAGATCGAAGCTTTGCAAGATGGTATCCGTCAGGCCACCCCTGAACATCTAGAAGCAATGATGCGTCAGGTTGCCAGCCTGAAAAAACTGACCCAAGATCTTGCTGATCTGGCGCAAGCGGATGCACTACAACTGACCTGTTATATGAGTGCAGTTGATCCTTGGGAGGTAGTACAGCAAGAGGTTGAAAACTTTAGAAGTCGATTGGAGCAAGCCAAGCTCAGCATCAGTGTGCAGGGCAGTGGTACGTTGTTGCAATTGGATCGAGATCGCTTTAAGCAAATCGTGGTGAATTTACTCGGCAACTGTGTGCGCTATACCGAAGCTGGGGGGGAAATTCAAATCCACACTGAACAAGATGATCAACACTGGATCTTATATGTAGATGATAGTCCGTATGGCCTCAGTGATGAACAATTACAACGTCTGGGCGAGCGCTTTTATCGTGTTGATGATTCTCGAACCCGTAGTACAGGTGGAACAGGCCTCGGTCTAGCGCTGTCATGCAAAATTGCCCAAGCACTCGGTGGACATTTAAGTTTTGAACACTCTCCTCTCGGTGGATTGCGCTGTAAACTTAGTTTTTTAAAATGATGAGCATACGATAAGGATGAGTTTATGAAATATATTATGTTGGTTGAAGATGAAGTTGAATTGGCACAACTGGTACGTGATTATTTGGTTGCCGCTGGTTTTGAAGTCGGTATGTTTCATGATGGCCAAGAAGCCTACCAAAGCTTTCAACAACGTAAGCCGAGCCTGATGGTGCTTGATTTGATGGTGCCACGTATGGATGGCTTAACCATTTGCCGTAAGGTGCGTGAGCAGTCTGATTTACCGATTATTATGGTGACTGCACGCACAGAAGAGATTGATCGTGTTCTGGGTTTAAATATGGGCGCCGATGATTATGTCTGCAAACCCTTCAGCCCGAAAGAGTTAGTGGCTCGAGTACAAGCGGTACTGCGTCGCCTAGAACGTAAAGCAGAGCCTGAAAATCATGATTTATTTCGGATGGACAAAGGTCAGCAACGCATCTGGTATCAACAAAAATCCCTCAACTTGACACCGACAGAGTTCCGCTTACTGGAGCTGTTCTTGGAGCATGTGGGGCAAGTCTTCTCACGTGCACATTTACTCGATCACATCAATCCAGACAGTTTCGATGTTGCTGACCGTGTCATTGACAGTCATATCAAAAACTTACGCCGTAAAATTGCTGAAGTAGCAGAAACAGGCAATCGTCATGAGTGGATTCAGGCTGTATATGGGGTGGGCTATCGTTTTGAATATCCGCAAGATGCTTAATTAAGGCTTAAACCTCGATATCCCCCTTATCCTATTGTTTAGCTCTGGCGTGCGGTGCTGGGGGATCAGGATCTATCAAGGATAGATCTCGATTGGAACACCATTTTCAATCAATTGCCAAATCTCATCCATATCGACATTGCGTACCGCAATTTTTATCATCGAGTAGCGTTCAACAGTGGATTCAACTTTATCATTGACTAGAATTAAGTGGTTGATTCAACTTTAGATTGTTTGAAAATAAAAACCACCACGCCGATTACTGAAATCAGAGTCTATAAAGCCGAACGTCAACTGCAACTCCTCAGCCAGGATCAGATTATTCGCA
>JASLIY010000075.1 GCA_030152675.1 Acinetobacter sp. | reverse complement strand
GCCTTAATCAAGCACAACGGTTTCAGGCGGAGATACGCTCTGGTGTTGTGTCGGTCCGCTATATTTTTCAATAAACTGAATCGTGCTACTTTTTAGCGCTGCCAAGGCCAGTGGCTCGACTGGATAATGCCCACCTTCGGGCAGAATCACCACTTCAAAGGGCACTTGTAATTGATCCAGCACAGGTTGGCTGGCAGCCAGCGGTGTCCAATGGTCTTGCTCGGGTTGGGTGAGGAGTACTGGGCTGTGGTTGAGGGCTGAGATGTGGGTTTTGGGTTGGTAGTTGAGATAGCTATTGAGGAAGCCAATGCTCATGGCATTGCCCGCTGAGGTCTTGTCGGCAAGCATAATTTTTAAGGCCACTGGGTCATTGCTGAGTAGCTTCATTTTTGAAACCCAACGCATCGGGAGACGCAGATTCTTGAGTGGCGTTTTGGCACTGAGTTTGAGTGCAGGGAGACTGACGCCACTTAGACCACTAAAACGCATGGTGTCTTTCTTGACGCTTAGATGACGCTGATCGAGGAAGGTCATGCCGATCACGCCACGCACATTCGGGTTTTGCATCGCGGTATGTAGACTCAACATGCCACCCGCGGAGAGCCCATAGAGGAAAATCGGCCGTGAATCTTTGGCTGCCTCACGATCAACAAAGTCGCTCAGTGCCTGAACCCAGTCGTCATAGCGAATCTGTTTGGGATTGGAGACTTGGGTGAGGCCATAGCCGGGCAGGTCTAGCGCAAAGGTTTCATATCCGGACTGTGCCAAGGGATGGCCCAAGATCAAACTCAGTTGGCGGCCATTGGTGCCGACCCCATGTACCAAGATGACTTTGGCGCGGGCTGTGGGATTGGGATAAGCATCGACATGAATCTGATGCGTGCGCCACGGCCAAAAGTATTCTTGTGGTGCACTGGCAGGCGTCAGTTGATATTGCAGCGGTAATTGTTGTTGGAGTTGTTGCCATGCTGCTTGTTGAGTGTAAAAGGTTTTTTCTTTTGTTGCAGACCAAGCACTTGGGCTGAGCCAAAGGCTGAGGCTGATCAGAATCGCTGTGAGTTTTATATTCATCGTTGTTTACTTCGCGGGCTGATGGAAGAACGTGTAAGTTTTGAGCCTAAAGTGCAGAGCAAAAAATTCAGTTTAAATTTGTGAGGATATCGAACAATTCATGTCGATTCAGCCATCAGTATTGGGCTAAGTATTTGAAGAATCGGGAAGATTGCGCATTCGCCTTTGATCGAAAAGATACAGAAAGATCTCGCGGTCGCTGAGGGAGACGGGGTGATTTTGAAAAACTGCCGCTGTGTGTTTTTTCAGCGCCAACATGAGATAAATTCATGTTAGAATGAGCACCTTTCATGTTTGGTCGTTCTGACCGGCACATTTACTCCCCAATTGAGATGATTTACATGTCTACTGCATATACCGCTCAGACTGCGCCGAAGGCATTGTTTGACTACGACAAATATTGGGCATCCTGCTTTGAGCCCGCCCCATTTTTGCCGATGTCTCGTGCTGAAATGGATCAGCTCGGTTGGGATGCATGTGACTTTATCTTGGTCTGTGGCGATGCCTATATCGACCATCCCTCGTTCGTTTCCGGCATTATCGGTCGTACTCTTGAAGCACAAGGTTTCCGTGTGGGTATCATTGCCCAACCGGATTGGACCAATGTGGAATCGTTCCGCGTATTGGGTCAGCCAACCCTGGCATGGGGCGTGACCGCAGGCAATATGGATTCAATGATCAACCGTTATACGGCGGATCGAAAAATTCGTTCTGACGATGCCTATTCTCCAGATAATCAACCGAATAAACGTCCCGATCGCGCTGCAACGGTGTATTGCCAACGGGTGCGTGAAGCCTATCCAGATGTACCCGTGTTACTCGGTGGAATCGAAGCTTCGTTGCGTCGTATCGCACATTATGACTACTGGTCTGACAAAGTCCGCCGTTCGGTGTTGATGGACTCCAAAGCAGATTTGTTAATGTACGGCAATGGCGAACGTTCGATCGTCGAAGTGATGCATCGTTTGGCCAAGGGTGAGAAAATTACTGAGATTACCGATGTGCGGGGTACGGCTTTTATTGTCAATAAACATAACCGCGCATCTAAAGCCAAATTTGTTGAAATTGCCTCGAATAACGTCGATGCCGTAGGCCGTGTTGATCCAATTATCAACCCTTATGTCATGACCGAAGATCTCGATGGTTGTGAGATCGAAAAAGACAAAGGCAATAGCCTGACCCAATATCAAAACTTTCAAAAAGAATTGGTCAGCCAACCGATCGTGCGTGCTGGCGATGACTTAGATCCAGACACCCAAATCGTGCAGTTGCAGCCGGCCCCGAGCCGAGCGATTAAGCATAAATTGCCACCGCGTGAATTGGCCGTGATTCGTCTGCCGGACTTTGAACAAGTCGCAAGCGATCCTGTGCTATATGCGCATGCCAACCGTATCTTGCATTTGGAGACCAATCCCGGCAATGCCCGTGCGTTGGTACAGCGCCATGCAGAGCGTGATGTCTGGTTGAATGCACCACCGATTCCATTGACCACCGAAGAAATGGACTA
>JASLIY010000072.1 GCA_030152675.1 Acinetobacter sp. | reverse complement strand
CAAGCGATTGCTGAACGATCTGGCGTGTCCAGTGGTTTGGTCTATCGCTACTTTGAAAACAAAAGCCAAGTGCTGATTGAAGTTTTGTCTGCGGCGATCCAATTTGAAATTCAAATTTTAAATAGCATTGCAGCGAGTGAGTTAAATCCAAAACAGAAATTACACAAGGCAGTCACGACCTTTGTTCGGCGTGCCATGAATAGCCCACAACTGTCATATTCACTGATGTTTGAGCCGGTTGATCCGGTACTTGAGCATGAGCGTTATCGCAGTAAACAACTGATCAAAGAAAGCATCAGCCAAATTTTGGCAGAGGGGAAAACAGCAGGGGTATTTGCATTTGATGATTTAAACACGGCGTCATTATGCGTGGTGGGTGCGATGACTTTTGTGGTGATTGAACCTTTAAACCCTTCTTTACATGAAGACTTTGGTCAGTTGGATAAGGCTTATTTTGTTAAACAGATTGCTGATTTTTGTGTCAACGCGGTGATGCCATTGCCCGCAAGCTAATGCGGACAATGGGTGCTTCGTACTGACTGAAGGATGCAGTCTGGGCAAGCGCTTAAACATGAGGTTGATGTGGTTTAAGTTGCATACAGTTTCAACGTGGCTTGAAAACCAAACGTCAATCAAGTTGCTTTAAAACGAGTGTAAAGCAAAAGCGAAAATGCACAGTTGAACGTTAGAAAGAATCAAGGAGTAAGATTCAATGACACAACAACGATTAAGTTATGCCTATGGCACCAGTGAGCAACCACTTTTGGGGAAAACCATTGGTGCTCAATTTGATTTGGCTTGTCAGCGCTATGCTGACCAAGATGCTGTAGTGAGTTTGCATCAAAATGTCCGCTTAAGTTATCGGCAACTTCAACAAAAAGTGGACGCTTTTGCCTGTCGATTGTTGGCACTGGGTTTGAAAAAAGGCGACCGTCTTGCGATTTGGTCGCCCAACTGTGTGGAATGGACGATTACTCAATTTGCCGCCTTTAAAGCCGGGATTATTTTAGTCAATCTCAATCCTGCCTATAAACGTTCTGAGTTGGAGTATGTGCTCAATAAAGTGTCTTGTGTTGGACTGGTGATCGCTTCGACCTTTAAGACGACGGATTATCAAGAGATCTTGACGCAGTTGGCGCCTGAGCTGAGCCAAGCGCAAGATAAGATCCTGCATGCAGCGCGTTTACCGCATCTTAAACATGTGATTAAAATCGATGAGGCCGAACATACTGGCCTACATCGTTTTTCTGACATGATGCCCGAACCCAGCGCGGAACAGCTCAAGCAGCTGTATACCATCGCTGCAGAACTGCAATTCGATGAAACCATTAACATTCAATTTACCTCGGGGACCACGGGCAATCCCAAAGGCACCATGCTGACCCATAACAATATTTTAAATAATGGCAACTTTGTCGGGCAGAGTATTCACCTCACAGCGAAGGATCGGGTCTGTATTTCCGTACCGCTGTTCCACTGCTTTGGTATGGTGATGGGCAACTTGGCCTGTATCTGCCATGGTTCTGCCATGATCTATCCGTCTGCGGTCTTCAATCCGCTCGAAACTCTAAAGGCCATTCAACAAGAACGCTGTACCGCAGCTTATGGCGTACCGACGATGTTTATTGCCATGCTAGAACATGAGCAATTTGATCAGTTTGATCTCAGCAGTTTAAGGACTGGAATTATGGCAGGCAGCCCATGTCCACGTGAGATCATGCAGCGCGTGATTGATCGAATGCACATGCCAGACATCACCATCTGCTATGGCATGACTGAAACTGCGCCAGTGAGTGTACAAAGTTCAACCTTGGATTCACTCGAATGTCGCGTCGCGACCGTGGGTCGAGTGCATCCGCATCTTGAAGTCAAAATCATTGATGAAGAAGGGAAAGTTGTGCCACGCGGTCAATTGGGTGAACTGTGTGTGCGTGGTTATTCGGTCATGCTGGGCTATTGGGATGATGCCGAGCGAACTGCAGAAGTCATCGATGCTGCAAACTGGATGCACACCGGTGATATTGCTGAAATGGATGAACAAGACTTCATCAAGATCAAAGGCCGGATTAAGGATGTGGTGATTCGCGGCGGGGAGAATCTCTTCCCTAAAGAAATTGAAGATTTCCTATATACCCATCCAGATGTCAGTGATGTACAAGTCATTGGCTTGCCGGATGCACGCTATGGTGAAGAACTCTGTGCTTGTATTATTTTGCACGAGGGACATCAAACCACGGAAGACTGTATTCGCAAATACTGTGCTGAGCACATTTCACATAACAAAGTACCCAAATACGTGCGGTTTTTCACCGAATTTCCAATGACAGCTTCCGGCAAGGCACAAAAATTTAAATTACGTGAATTGATGTGTGAAGAGTTGAATTTAGTCAATGCGTTTAGTTAAGATCAAACTCACTGAGGATTAAAACACAGCGATAAAATTATAAAACGTACTGAATCAAGGAGTAAGATTCAATGAATGCACATCTATCTCACCCTACAACTCAACTGAGTTATGCCACGGGTGCCAGTCATCAACCCTTGTTGGGGATGTCGATTGCTGAACAATTTGATTTGGCTTGTCAGCAGTATGCTGATCAAGAAGCATTGGTCAGCGTGCATCAAAATATTCGACTCAGTTATCGTGAACTACGACAACAGGTCGATGCTTTTGCATGTCACTTAATGGCGATGGGAATCAAAAAAGGCGATCGCTTGGCGATCTGGTCGCCGAACTGTGCGGAATGGACGATTACCCAATTTGCCGCATTTAAAGCCGGCATCGTCTTGGTCAATCTCAATCCTGCTTATAAAAGCTATGAATTGGAGTATGTGCTCAACAAAGTTGCTTGTGTCGGGCTGGTGATTGCTTCGACTTTCAAGACCACGGATTATCAGCAGATTTTAACCGAATTAGCGCCTGAGCTGAACGAATCTGAAAACAAGATCCTTAGCGCAGCACGTTTGCCGCATCTCAAGCATCTAATCAAGATCGATCCAAATCCACAGACGGGTATGCATGCATTTAATGCCTTATTGCAAACACCAAGTGCTGCGCAATTGGCTGAACTACAAAAAGTTGCTGCGAGTTTACAGTTTGATGAGGTGATCAATATTCAGTTCACTTCGGGAACTACGGGCAATCCCAAAGGCACCATGCTGACGCATCATAATATTTTAAATAATGGTTATTTTGCGGGTCAGACCATGAAGTTTAGCCCTGCGGATCGAGTCTGCATTTCGGTGCCTTTATTTCACTGCTTTGGTATGGTGATCGGCAACTTAGGTTGTCTCACGCACGGCGCCGCGATGGTCTATCCATCTGCAGCTTTTCATCCCCTAGATAGCCTCAAAGCCATTGCGCAAGAAAAATGCACCGCCTTGTATGGTGTTCCGACCATGTTTATCGCCATGTTAGAGCATGAACAGTTTGATCAATTCGATCTGCGCAGTCTACGTACTGGCGTGATGGGCGGCAGTCCATGTCCACGTGAGATCATGCAGCGTGTGATCGATCGGATGCACATGCATGAAATCACCATTTGTTATGGCATGACGGAAACCGCGCCGATTTGCACCCAGAGCTCGACCACAGATTCACTTGAATGTCGTGTCTCGACGGTGGGGCGCGTGCATCCGCATGTTGAAGTTAAAATCGTGGATGAGCAGGGCAAAATGGTGCCTCGTGGTCAGCTGGGTGAACTCTGTGTACGTGGCTATTCGGTGATGATGGGCTATTGGGATGATCAGGAAAAAACTGCCGAAGTCATCGACAGTGCCAAGTGGATGCATACTGGTGACATTGCCGAAATGGATGCGCAAGACTTCATCAAGATCAAAGGCCGGATTAAAGATGTGGTGATTCGAGGCGGGGAGAATTTATTTCCCAAAGAAATCGAAGACTATTTGTACACCCATCCTGATGTCAGTGATGTACAAGTGATTGGTGTGCCTGATGAACGCTATGGTGAAGAGCTATGTGCTTGTATTATCTTGCACGATCAACATCAAAGCGATGAAGACAGCATTCGTAAATACTGTGCACAACGACTCTCACATAACAAAGTTCCGCGCTATGTACGCTTCTTTACCGCATTTCCAATGACCGCATCGGGTAAGGCACAGAAATTTAAGTTGCGTGAAATCATGTGCGAGCAGCTTAATCTAGAGACGGAGTTTGCTTAATTTTTAAAGCGCATGTTGAAGTAAATTTCCAAACTGTTTTTCATGAAGTTTACTTCAGCATGAGGAATGCCTTTGAATTCAAAACAGTGTTGATTTCAAAGGAATTCCCCCTCTTTGAAAAAGAGGGGTTAGGGGCGATTTAAAACATAAGATACAAGATAAATGTCTTAACAGACTGGCATTAAGATTGGGACGGATTTAAAGCATTAGCTTTATGTTGGTATGTAAATCAATAAAGAATATGATTTTTTATAAACATCAGGAGCATCATCCTACATGGCAAAAGACTTTAATCACCCTCAGGTGGTCGCGGGCTATGATCAGCATATTCGTAAGTTAATCCCAGGTTATGAACTGATTCATTTACAAGTACATGCTTTATTAAAAAGCCATCTTGAAGCTGAGGCTGAAGTCGTGGTGGTGGGCTGCGGCACTGGTTATGAGTTGCAGTATCTAGCGGAGCAGTTTCCACAATGGCGCTTTACTGCAATTGATCCTGCCTTGAATATGCTCAAACAAGCTGAGCAACATATTCAGAGCTTGGCTTTGCAAGACAAGATCACGTTTGTACATGGTGACACTTCAGTCTTACAACACATGCGTCATCAGTTTGATGCTGCAGTGACGATTTTAGTGTCTCACTTTGTCGCGCATGAATTCAAACACCAGTTTTTTCAAGACATTGCCCATAGTCTCAAGTCCACAGGTATCTGCCTAAGCTATGATCTGACGGCACTTCAATATCCCGCACAAGCCAATGTGTTAAAAAACCTCGCACTGGCCACCGGCTTGGCTGAAGCACAAGCCAATGCCATGTTAGAACGCTTAGAACAGGATTTCTATTTGATCGACCCACAGCAACTCAAGCAACTGTATTCAGATGTGGGTTTTGAGGTGGTGGAGCAGTTTACTCAAGTGCTGAATTATGTGGGTTTGATTGGTTTTAATCCCAATACACCCAATGAATATTGATGCATTTTAGTGTGACTATTACACAATTCATAAGTAAAACTTCAATAGAAACAGCATGCCCAACTAAAAAACGCTATGATGTTTGCATCATTTGAGCACTGCAAGGAACGACCATGTCTACAGATCAAGATTTTCCTAAAATTGCCAACGCAGGCGTTGCCGTATATGACAATAACGCTGAGGCGATTGGTAATACACCGCTGATCCGCATTAATCGTGTCATCCAAAGTCCAGCTACGGTATTGGCCAAAGTTGAAAGTCGCAATCCTGCTTTTTCAGTGAAATGTCGTGTCGGTGCCGCACTGATCGCAGATGCTGAAGAAAAAGGCCTGTTAAAAAAAGGCATGCATATCGTTGAACCCACCAGTGGTAATACTGGGATTGCTTTGGCATTTGTTGCTGCGGCCAAAGGCTATGACATTACTTTAACCATGCCTGCGAGCATGAGTATCGAGCGTCGTAAAGTCTTGAAAGCACTAGGCGCAAACTTGGTTCTGACTGAACCGGCCAAAGGGATGCAAGGTG
The DNA here is from genome assembly GCA_030152675.1 of Acinetobacter sp. GTDB lineage: Bacteria > Pseudomonadota > Gammaproteobacteria > Pseudomonadales > Moraxellaceae > Acinetobacter. The sequence continues at coordinate 578 of JASLIY010000072.1, read as the reverse complement.
CAGTCGATGAAGCACAGCGTATGGTGGATGAGAACCCTGAAACCTACTATCTACCACAACAGTTTGAAAACCCAGCCAATCCAGCGATCCACGCAAGTACCACTGGCCCCGAGATCTGGGAAGCGACTGGCGGCAAGGTGGACATTTTAGTTTCTGGCGTAGGTACAGGCGGCACCATCAGCGGGATCTCAAGTTACTTTAAAAAGATCAAAGGTCAGGCGCTGTATTCAGTGGCAGTTGAACCTGCTGAATCACCGATTATCACCCAAAAGCGTAACAACGAAAGCTTGACTCCTGGACCACATAAAATCCAAGGCATTGGCGCAAACTTTATTCCAAAAAACTTAGATTTAGATCTCGTGGATGAAGTGATTGCGATTCCGAGCCAAGAAGCGATTGATTGGGCGCGTCGCACGGCGATGCAAGAGGGAATTTTAGTCGGGATTTCAAGTGGTGCCGCAATGGCTGCTGCTGCACGTCTCGCTGCCATCCCTGAAAATGCAGGCAAAACCATTGTGGTGATCTTGCCAGACAGCGGTGAACGTTATTTGTCTTCAGTGTTGTTTGAAGATATCTCA
>JASLIY010000066.1 GCA_030152675.1 Acinetobacter sp. | reverse complement strand
ATTGCTGGCGCCTCCCAAAGTTTGAAAGACTTGCACCCGACTGCCATTGAGACCGAAGTTATTCCAAATGGCTTGTAAGCGTAAACGATTGGCACGACTGGCATCTGAGGTGCCCGGCTTTTCGCCCAAATGATATAAGTTGCTATCACCGACCGCTTTGTTTTGATCCAAAACAAAAGCATCCAACCAAGTTGCCAATTTTAATTGATAGGCATCTGCACCTGCAGGGTCACGATTGCCCACCTCATACAGAGGCGCTTCAAAGCTCATAAATGACACTTGGCAAGTCGGATCGGCAGCACCACTACAGTTGCTGGCACTAAAATTCGGCACATTGGTTTCAGTCAAGACATTGAGTACCCAAGGATTGCCCGGCGTGCCCCAACTGCGGATTTTGGCAGCATCTTCGGTGGCGGCAAGTCGAGTATTGCTGTCGTTATCAGACTTAGACAAAGCCAAACCATAAAGATATAAATCCGCCTTGCCCACGGCGTGATCATTGGCATTCACCACATTGTCTTTATTGGTGTCTTGTGCGGCGAGGGTCAACGGCCCTACTGGAATAAAATGAAAATATCCGGTGTCTTTACTACGGTCTTTAAATAGTTGATCTTTGGCTTCATTGGCGCCCGCCCCACGAAATACAAAATATGCATCCTGCGGCAGCATCGCAATCCCTTCGCCAGTGGTCTCACTGAGACGATCATCCGATAAAGCTTCGAGGGCAAAAGCACTTGAACTCAAACACAGGCCAATCCAGCTGGCCAGCGCGGTTTTTTGAAGGGTTCGCGTATAAGAAAGTGTAGTCATCTTGACCTTCCTAGTTTATACGATGCTCCGCACCATATTGTTATTGGGTATTATTAAATATTTTTTAAGTACTTGAGCAGTATTCACTCACACTGACCAAGAGCCAGACTCGGTATCCGTACTTGCATTACATCAAGCACATCGGCCTAACCGCCGAGATGTGTTCCATACTATCTCGTAGTTTTAATGTCTTTATCACACTTTATAATAGTGACTTCTGATTTTAAAGGCAAAGTGAAAAGCGGATTTAATGGATATTTCCGACAAGTGTAATATCAAAAAAACGGATTTTGATGCTAGAGAGGCATCGACTTGTCAAAAAACCACATGTATTCAAATAATTAAATAAACATCAATTTTTACAATTTTCTGGAAGCTATAAAGCTACATTATTGTTTTCAGCAACGCCACCCACATCTATGCAACAGCGCATCGTATACCCTCAACACGCCTGCACTGAGATGCGCCAATGCAGCGTGTGATCACCTTATGCGCCAATGGCTTAACAGAATTTTAAATTGCCATAACAGTTCGGTGCAAAGTTCTGATTTTTCAGTTCCAAATTGGCCAAATTGAGGTTTACCGGTGTGCCTTTACTGAGGTCTACAGTTTTTACATTAATCGTATCCCCAAACACACACTGTAATAAGCCCCATCGACCACAAGAAATTGGATTGGCAGTGATGTATTTACTCACCTCTCCCAAAGTTTCCTTAATGGTCGGTGTGGTGATGGTGACTTTTTCAGTTGGGGTGATATCACCAATATCAATCGGATTGCTCAGTTCTAACCACCAACCATTTTGTGCGACGGACTTACTGCCTGGCCACATCAAATGACGTGACTGTAGCGACAATGAAGCGGCTGAACCATTTAAATTGGCTTTATGGAAAAAGCCCAAGCCCTCATCGATCTTGACGTCCACGGTCAAATTATCAATTTTCCCACTCAGCTTACGATCAAGATTTATGATGGCTGTTTCGGCCTTAATATTTCCGCTAATGTCTAGGCCATTCACATAGGCCTTGGCAGTTAAAGGCGCATTGTTAATGCGGTGCCCAGTAATGACTTGTTGAGGAAGACGGAGATCACCTTGTTGGGTTGGTGTGATATTTAAATTGTATTGCGTTGACGTAAAGTCGAGCGGAAAGATTAAGCCTTGCACGGTACCGGTGATCGGTGTCTTTCCACTAGTTTGATAGGTCAAATCCTTAATCGGATTGACATCCACCTTACCGCCAGCAGCAGCGACTTCCATATAGCCACTCAGCGAGTTAATGCCACTTTTTTGCGGACCATTTTCTAAGCCAAAGGTCAGCATGCCTTGGATTGCCTCAGCACTGGCGCGTAAACCGACCACCTCACGCTTGGCTGCACTGTCTGGATTTTTAATTGCAAATTCTAAAAAAGGATTACTGATCTTGGCTGAAGATGAAGCGCGTCCAGTATTGCTGTCTGCCACCCCACTTAACGATAAATAGTCGATATCGAGATCACAACCGGGACCGTTGACGCCACCACAACCGAGTTGTAGTTTGCGAATATTGGCATTGAGCTCCATATCTGCCTCTAAGCCCATCTTATAAAAGCCGACGCTTTTGTCCCCACCGACACGTTTATTTTCCAAATTAATCGCATCATTCGGTGCGGTATAGGTCAAATTCATCAAGGCCTGACCCACCGTGGCAGAAAGTTGCTCATCACTCATGGCTTGCAAGCCCGATGCTGCCCACGTTCCAGTTGAATAGATCAAACTACTCAACCCCAAAACCAGCCCAACGCCCAAGCCGCTGTTTATATTTTTTTGAATATGATCCATGCGCAAAACATCCTATTTTGAACTTTAAAGCTTCGATTCACGATTTCAATTCATGATCCAATCACAACGCTGTCATGACTGCGCAAGCAGCACTGCTCACGGTGCTCGATAGCAAGCTCATCTTCTTGTCATCCACGTTCTCAGATGATTCCCATCATCTTTACATTTTTATTACGCTATTTTTATAACATAGCACTGCACAAAATATAACTCATAAGCAAATATTTATTTAATTTTAATGACTTTTTTACGCTATCTTGCCTGATCAAAGTCTACTCGCAGCATGATCGTGACAAAAAAAAAGTAAACCGAAAACGATTTACTTTTTTGACACTAGACTCGACATGATGCAGATGATCCGCAAGCCGTCATGATCAGGTGAGAAACTTAAGCTTTAGGCAAAGTCACACCCGTTTGACCTTGGTATTTACCACCACGATCTTTATAAGAGGTTTCACAAACTTCATCGCTTTCAAAGAATAGCATTTGCGCCACACCCTCACCGGCATAGATTCGCGCTGGCAAGTTGGTGGTGTTGGAAAACTCTAAGGTCACATGACCTTCCCACTCAGGCTCAAGCGGCGTAACGTTGACGATGATGCCACAGCGTGCATAAGTCGACTTGCCCAAACAAATGGTCAAGACATTACGTGGGATACGAAAATATTCAACCGTACGTGCCAAGGCAAAAGAGTTCGGCGGGATGATACATACATCCGAGTCCACATTGATAAAGCTGTTGGAGTCGAAGTTTTTTGGATCGACAATCACAGAGTGAACATTGGTAAAGACTTTGAACTCTGGTGCACAGCGCACGTCATAACCGTAACTCGACACCCCATAGGAGACAATTTTTTCACCTTGTTCATTCAGGCGAACTTGATTGGCTGCGTAAGGTTCTATCATGCCGTGTTTTTCGCTCATCTCGCGAATCCAACGATCAGACTTTATGCTCATTTAAATATCTCAAAATTGCTTAACACTTATTGCGCTGTACTTTAACGTAAATTCAGCTTGAAAGAAATCTTTTCGCAGTCCGCCAAGCACAACAACACATCGCAAAGTCAACCCTAAAACCCCGATTAAAGCGCATCAACAACGCACTTGCGCGGTATCAAATTTACAAACTACTCAATGCGGAGTAACTCAGCGGGATGCAGAAAAACACCAACAGCACCGAAGCACAGCGTTGCAAATTGTTTTGGTTTAACCATTTTCGATCATTTTTAACCAGCACTGAACCCACACAAGTCCATAAAGTGGCAATCGGTACAATCAAAAATACAAACATCAACATATGCGAGGTATAAGCGACTGAATGCTTCCACACCATCGGCGGAAAAATCGCTGACGCAAACAGCAATGCCTTGGGATTGAGTAAAGTCGCACAAAAGAGCTCACGCGCACGAATACTGACCACCGTTTGATCGACATCATCCGTGCTGCTTTTCCACAGCTTAATGGCTAAAAATAAAATATAACTGGCACTAAATAATTTTAATATCGATGGGATAGCAGGATACTTTCCCGAAACAGAACCAATTAAAACACCCCACAAGCTAATCGATACCAAATAACCTAATGTTTCCGCGGGTACTAACATTAAAGAACGACGCACGCCAACCTGTATCCCTGACGACGCCAGCAAAGTATTGGTTGGCCCTGGTGTAAGCAACACCGTGACCACCATTGCGATAAAAATCCATGAAATCATCCGTTGACCTCAACCGTATAGTCAAGGCAGGTTAGGACAGTTTTAGATGTGTCGCAAAAGCTCAATTGTAAGCCAAAATGACCAAAATCAGCGCTATTGATTTTTCCTGATACGATTCACTGAGATAGCCCAACCAAACTTGCTTTATTACAATTCATACTTTAGATATGTGGTACACGATCGATACATTTTATCGGTTTATCGCTTGCTTTGCCTGCCAGATCCCTACATGGTCCTCACTCGCAACTGATCCAATACGTGGTATTCGGCTGGATAAAATGCAGCATAAGCAAGGAGGAAGGCCGCGCTGAAAAAATCATGACGGACGGTGCAAAAAAACTGTTGATTTATTCCACATTCAGGCAAAATATCGCTCTTTCTGCCCGACCGCTTTACCGCCTTATGATGTTGAAGCCTTTACTCCAAACTTGGCTGCCGCGCCCTGAACAAGTCAAGGCGCTGAAAATCATGCGTATTCTGGGTGATCGCGCCAGTAACCCCAAGTTGTGGTACATCAATCGACGCTCAATCGCGCTGGCTATCTTCATCGGCACCTTTTGGGGCATCCTGCCGATCCCTTTTCATAGTGTCTTGATTCTACTCAGTGTGTTACTGCTCCAAGTCAATCTTCCGATTGCGTTGCTGTTGGCCTGGCTGATGAATCCATTGACCTTTATCCCGATCATCTGGAGTGCGTTCTGGATTGGCAGCAAAATCTTTCATGTGCCGATGCTGAATATTGAATTGCTCAAAGACGTGTTTGCACAGCTACAGGATTGGATTTTGCATTGGGGAGCTACGCCCTTAGATCTCAGCATCGCCAAAATCCTCGCGACGGGGCTGGTGGTGGAAGCGCTGTTGCTCGCCTTAGTTCTGAGTAGCCTGAGCTATCTAGTTTGGCACTGGCAATTGGTGCGTGTATGGCGGCAACGCTACGGGAGTCAAAACAGCATCAGCTGACCTGCAACGTGCAGTGACGTTGCAGATGGGAATCACGCCGATGAGCTGACTAGAAGATGCGTTGTGGATTTTTCTCTTGTTGCGGCAATTGGGCGGCAATTTTCTTCGCGATCTCGATATAGCTTTCCGCAGCCGAATCTCCTGCAACCACCGAAGGGCAGCCAGCATCGGCATTTTCACGGATCTGTACATTCAAGGGTAAGCGCCCAAGTAACGGAATCTCATACTGTTCCGCCAATTGATCACCACCACCAGTGCCAAAGATTTGCTCTTCAAAACCACAGTTCGAACAGATATGCGTGGAC
>JASLIY010000060.1 GCA_030152675.1 Acinetobacter sp. | reverse complement strand
ACTAAGTGTAGCTACTTATGGACTTTTTCTCTATCATGCAACCATAATTAATTGCGATTTGCATACTTGGTTAATGAGACAAATGAAGCATCAGTTTAGATTTAATCCTTTGGCGACTGCTATTTTGACCCTGCTCTGCGGTAGCTCTGTATCAAGTTATGCTGAATCCAGTGCGGTCAACGCCAGCTCAGCAGATCAGTCTGCGAGCGATTCCAACACCAATAACAGCCAGCTCAAAGCGGCGATCAATGAAAGCTATCCAGGTGAAGCCTTTTTTTCACAATATTATGTTGATAAACAGTCGGCTGAAGCACAGCTGCGCGACCAAAATCTCAGCGATAATCGTTGGTGTCAAGGCGTATGGGTCACGCCTTTTGATAGCAATGACAGTAGCCAGACCCGTGCCAATGATGAAGGCAGCTCGGTCATTACTGCAGACCATGGTTACTACAACCCCAAGGGTGATTCGACCCTGTCGGGCAATGTCATTATTGATCAACAAGGTCGTATGGTTCGCGCGGATCAAGTCACCATTGACCAAACCCAAACCCATGCCAAAGCTCGAGGCAATGTGCAAATGGCTCAAGGCGGTTTGATCGCACAAAGTGATGAGATCGACTACAACCTTAAAGAAGCCACGGGTCAATTAAAAAATAGCTTCTATATCTCAGAAGAAACCCATGCGCATGGCCATGCCAGCCAAATTGAACGGACCTCACCCAATACCGTGGTCTTGAGTGATGCCAGTTATACCACCTGTCCGCCAGAGCAAAAACCAACTTGGCAAATTAAAGCCAAACAGATCGAGCTCGATCAGGAAAGCGGTCGTGGGGTCACACGCAATACCAAATTTTATATCAAAGATACCCCGATCTTGGCGGTACCGTATTTTAACTTCCCGATCGATGATCGCCGTACCACAGGTCTACTCAATCCAACCTTTGGTTATAGCAACTTGGGTGGCTTTCAAATCGGCACCCCAGTCTATTTAAACTTGGCGCCAAACTACGATGCCACCATTAGTCCCCTGTTCTATTCAAGCCGTGGCTTGATGTTGAACGGTGAGTTTCGCTATCTGACTGAAAACTTCGGTCAAGGTCGCATCTGGGGGGGCTACTTACCTTCCGATCGTGACTACGATAAAAAAGATCGTAAAGACCTGCACCTCTTGCATGACTGGCAGATCAATGATCAGTGGTCAACCAATGTCGAATACAACTATGTATCGGACAAAGACTTTTTCTCTGACCTCGACAATAACCCCAACTCAAAAACTGAGCTGAACCAACGTCGTGCTTGGGAACTGAATTATGGGCATGGTATTCCTGGACTGAGTGCCAAACTTCGGGTCGAGGATTTCCAAACCCTAGACAAAGACATCCCGCAGATTGACCGACCTTATGCGCGCTTACCGCAGCTCTTGGTCAATTATGTGACTGGTGATCCACTCGGTCTAGAGTATGAGTTTAATAACGATACCGCTTATTTTAAAAAGAGTATTAACGACCAGTTTGGGCAGCAGCAAAGCCTCCAACAAGTTCAACCCAATGGTACCCGGGTGTATAACCAGTTTGCGGTTCGCTATAACTTTAGAAACCCTTGGGCATTTGTTATCCCTGAAGCATCGGTGCGTACGATCAATACCTTCTATGATCAAGACACCATGGATAATGCACAGTTTAGTTCCGACAGCAAAAATAAATCGGTGGTGGTGCCTCAATTTATCGTCGATGCGGGATTGCATTTTGAACGTGAAGGTCGATATCTACAGACCCTCACCCCACGTGCATTCTATGCTTATGCGCCTTATAAAAATCAAGACGGCTATCCAAACTTTGACTCCACCACAGCATCGATCAACTATGATCAGCTGTTTAACCCATACCGTTTTTATGGGCATGACCGTTTAGAAGACAATAACTTCTTGTCAGTAGGCTTAAGCTATAGCCTGTTTGATAGCGTAGGACTAGAACGTTTACGTGCTGGAATTGGTCAAAGTTATTATTTTGAAGACCGTCGCGTCAACTTAAAGAAACAGATCGATGATTTCGACACCGAGCGCAATACTGGCCCGATTGTCAGTCTTTCTAGCCAACTTTCTCAAAACTTCAGTATTGCAGCCAACTCCGCGTGGATGTCGAATGGCAATAATGCCCAACGCGACTTCCAACTCAACTATGCGACTGAAAAAGGCAATCTATATAACGTCGGTTATTTCTATCGCGATATGCTGCCGGATCGTCAAGCCAAATATGACCAAGTTGTTGCATCATTTATACAGCCGGTCAGTAACAACTGGCGTATCATGGGCCACGCTCAATACGATATCGATAACCATGTGGCACGCGAATATCTATTGGGCGTTAATTATGAGTCATGTTGTTGGGGAGTATCTGTCTATGGTCGCTCTTACTTTAACGATTTAGACAATGTCAAAGACTCAAATGTCAAACCGAAACGCGCCATCATGGCTGAGTTCAGCCTGAAAGGATTAGGGGGCTTAAACGATAAACTAAGCTCTATCTTAGAAAATCGTTTATTTGGCTTTGATAAAGTTAATCAATCTTGGAAACATTAATGAAGACGCTCAATTTAAAACATCTCTTTAAAGCGACTGCTATCGCCTTGATTATGTCATCTTCTACGCCTTTGTTTGCGCAACCAACCGATCAAGTGATTGCGGTTGTTGGGAATAGCGCTATTTTAAAAAGCGAATTAGACCAAGGTGTGGCTGAAGCGGCACATCAATTAGAAGCACAAAAAAAACAATTACCTCCTGAGCAGTTTTTACGTCGCCAAGTTCTCAATCAACTCATTTTGCAAAATGCTCAACTCGAACAGGTCAAACGCTACGGCCTAAAAGTAGATGAGAAAATGCTCAATGATGCTGTGATGAAAGTTGCCTCCCAGTCTGGCAGCAAGAGCCTAGCTGAGTTCCAACAAAAGCTCGATGGCATTGCACCCGGCACTTATGAAGTATTACGTGAACGTGTTGCCAATGACCTACAAATTCAACGCCTACGTCAGCAACAGGTCATGTCTCGCATCAAGATCAGCGATCAAGATGTTGAAAACTTCCTCAAATCACCTGAAGGCCAAGCAGCACTCGGTAGTGAAGTCCATGTCTTACACATGCGCGTATCGGGAGATAGTGACACGGCCGAATTGCAGAAAGTAGCACAAAATATTAAGTCCGCTTTAAATGAAAGCAGTGATCTTGCTGCGATCGAGAAAAAATACAACAGTGGAAAAATCCGCGTTGAAGGCGCTGATATGGGCTTTAGACCCCTCTCTAACATCCCTGCAGAGCTTGCTGCGCGCGTGAGCGTCTTGAATCCTGGTCAAACCAGTGAATTAATTCAGGTCAATGACGGCATACATGTACTTAAATTGATCGAGCGCAAAAGTGCTGATCAAAAAGCCTTGGTGCCTCAGTTTAAAACCCGCCACATCTTGATCAAAACCTCAGAAGTGGTCAGCCCTGAAAATGCCAAACAGATGATTGATAGCCTGTACAGTCGTATTCAAGCCGGTGAAGACTTTGCTACGCTTGCAGCGACCTTCTCTGGTGATCCAGGTTCAGCACGAGACGGTGGTAGTCTCGGTTGGGTTACACCCGGCATGATGGTGCCTGAATTCGATCAGTTGATGCAAGACACCCCTGTGGGCCAAGTCACGCAACCTTTCCAAACTCAGTTTGGTTGGCACATCTTGCAAGTGACCGATACACGTCAACAAGACATGACCAAAGAATATCAACAGCGTATGGCGCGTCAAACCTTAGGTGAGCGTCAGTTTGATGCAGAGCTTGATGGTTGGTTACGTGAACTTCGTGCCAGCACTTATGTTGAAATCAAAGATCCGAGCTTAGCTGACAAACCGGCTAAAAAAGACTAAAGCACGCGAATCTTTACCAAGTATTCAAAAAAACCTCATCAGCTTGATGAGGTTTTTTTGATCAGCACTTCAGGTCTTGCTCACAATGTCGATAGACACGCTTAGCCGCACAAGCACAAGAAAATACACACTATCTACATTACATCGAATCACCTTTGCGAGATGACAATAAAAACAACAGCACAAAAAAAGGCGCCGATGCGGCGCCAATTTTTCAACACAGATTTAAAAAAACACGTTTCAATTAACGGTTGTTTTCATCATCTTGGTTGTCTTCAAATTTTGGTTCAGCTTCAAAGTTACTTGGCTGTTGGCCACCTTGACCACCGAAACCACCTTGACCACCAAAGCCGCCGCCTTGACCACCAAAGCCACCTTGACCACCGAAGCCGCCGCCTTGACCACCGAAGCCACCTTGACCACCGAAGCCGCCGCCTTGACCACCGAAGCCACCTTGACCACCGAAGCCTTGACCGCCGAAGCCGCCACCTTGACCACCGAAGCCACCTTGACCGCCAAAGCCGCCAGCTGCTTGTGAGCCACCTGCAGGCGCGCCAACTGGACGTGGGTTACGTGCAGGAACAACTGTAGAAATCGCGTGCTTGTAAACCATTTGGCTTACTGTGTTTTTCAACAACACTACATATTGATCAAATGACTCAATATGACCTTGTAACTTAATACCGTTTACAAGAAAAATAGAAACTGGAATGCGTTCTTTACGGAGAGAATTTAAGAACGGATCTTGTAAAGTTTGACCTTTAGACATTTTATACTCCAAAAAAATTAAAAAAAATCAGCGCAAAAACTATCTTTATTTTTCAATTAAAATTTATAAAAACTTATAAATAAGATAGTGGGTAAATTTTGCTTTATCCGTATGAGTTTCGCAAGTCTTCTTGAGCCTGCTTTATTGAAGAAAAAGTTTTAAATTGGTGCAGTTCATGCAACGACCGTAACCAAGTGTATTGACGTTTGGCCAATTGTCGTGTCGCGTACAACGACTTATCCTCCATTACACACCTGTTTTTATGGCTTCTGTCACTGTTTTTCAAAAAATCTATGGCTTGACGATAGCCAACTGATCGCGCAGCAGGCAGATTCTCATCTAAATCGTATTTTTTCATAAGATATTCAACCTCATTTAAAAATCCGATTTCCCACATTTTTTTTAACCGCTGTTCGATTCTTTGATGCAATTCTACACGGTCAGGCTGTAATGCATAATTATGAAATGTGTAACGATAGTTTGTACTTCTTGGTTGCTTTTCATGTAGTTTTGTAATCGGCTCTCCTGTCAAACGGTAAACTTCTAAAGCGCGGATAATCCTTTGCTTGTCTGAAACCTTAAATTTAATTGCAGCTGCTGGGTCTACTTTTTGTAACTCAGCATGAACCTGCTCCCACCCCTGCTCTGCGGCCAAAGCTTCGATCTCAGCACGTACCTGTGCATCTGCACTGGGTAGGTTTGAGGACAATCCTTCGAGCAATGCCTTGAAATACAGCATGGTGCCTCCGACCAAAATCGGTGTTTTGCCCCGAGCATGAATTTGGTCAATTAAGTCACATGCATCTTCGACAAATTCCGCTGCAGAGTAACTTTGCAAAGGTGTAATGATATCAATCAAATGATGTGGATATTGCTGCTGTTCCTGCTGAGATGGCTTGGCCGTACCAATGTCCATGTCTTGATAGACCAAGGCAGAATCCACAGAGATCAGTTCAAAATTTCCACGTGCATACAGCTCACATGCCAGTGCGGTTTTTCCACTTGCTGTGGGGCCCATTAAGTTAATGACGGGCAAATTGTTTGACATGATTGCCTACTCTCCTCGTGCAAATAATTTATCTAACTGTGTCAATGGAAAGGCACGCCACGTCGGACGGCCATGGTTGCACTGGCTGGCAAATTCGGTCTGTTCCATCTGTCTAAGCAAGGCATTCATTTCAGACAGACTCAGCATACGATGTGCACGTACTGCCGCATGACAGGCCATCCCTGCCAAAATCTGATCACGGCGCTGTTGTAGGGCATGTGCTTGATGGGTTGGATCTAAATCTTGCAGCAACTCTGCCACCAAGGCTGAGAAATCTGCTTTTTGCAAAATCGCTGGCACACCACGCACGATCACCTGTTCATCCCCATATTGATCGATATCCAAACCAAGACGTTCAAGTTGCGGTTTCAACTCTTCAATCCGTGTGGCTTGTAAACGTGTAATCGAGACCACTTTGGGAATCAACAACTGCTGTGAAGTCCAAAACTCAGGTTTATCCCAAGCCGCCTTCATCTGTTGCAATACAATTCGCTCATGTGCGGCATGCATATCAACCATGATCAGGCCCTCGGTATTTTGCGCCAAGATATAAATACCATGTAACTGCGCAATCGCGATCCCCAGTGGAAATTCATCCACGGCAGATGTCGCAGCAGCAGCTGCATCTTGGTTGATGGACCAACGACGTTTCTCAGGTGCTGCTGCCGTTGTTTCAGACTCCCGCAGCGGGGATAAATAATCTTTTAGCGCTTGGGTCGACTGTTGTGATGGACAATAAGCAGCTTGTGCCTCATAGCGCACAGACTGGGGCTGTGCTGAATCAAACTGCAGCACCTCTGCCGCAGGTTGCGAAGAATCCATCGCGCTGTGTTGCTCAGCATCACCCGCATGGTCACGATGTAATGCAAATTGATTTTGATAGCGTGGTTGTGGAGCGATGGGCTGCACCGTCTGCTGCGCCGAGGCTGGATCAGAGACTTGCTCTGGCTTCATCGCCTGTGCCAAATCAACATGGGCGGTTTGAAACTGCGACAAGGTTTGCTTGGCAAAATGCCGCACAAACTCATGTACTTCACGTTGGTTGAGAAAACGTATCTCATGTTTGGTGGGATGCACGTTGACGTCGATATATTCCGGGTCCACTTCTAAAAACAGCAGATACCCCGCATATTGATGCCCATGTAAAATCCCCTCATAGGCCATACGCAGTGCATGCGAGATGGTCTTGTCTTTGACCACACGGCCGTTGACATAGACATACTGTAGATCAGCTTGAGCGCGTGCATCAGAAGGATGTCCAAGCCAACCCGACAGACGTAGGTTGATACTGTCCGCATCGATCCAATAAGCATTTTCGGTGAACTGACGTCCCAAGAGTTTCTGTACACGTTGAAAACGCAGTTCACCACTGTCTGCAATCGGCAAGTTCAGTTTATTTTGATCATTATGTTCAAGGACAAAGCTCACATCGAAGTGCGTCAATGCCATACGACGTACAATTTCTTCGATATGACCAAATTCAGTGCCTGGTTTTTTTAAAAACTTACGTCGTGCCGGCACATTAAAAAATAAATCCTGTACCCGAATATGCGTTCCTTGTTGCATGGCAATGGCTTGGATCTGTTGATGATCCATCGCCGTCCCATTGACCTCAACCTGATAACCGACGCCAGAATCATCTTGGCTACTGCTCAGACTCAGGCGTGAGACAGCTGCAATCGAGGCCAATGCCTCGCCTCGGAAGCCTAAACTCACAATCGCCTGCAGATCCTCTGCGGACTGAATCTTACTGGTCGCATGTCGTGTCACCGCCAAGGCCAAGTCATCCGCATGAATGCCACGACCATTGTCGATGATTTCGATCAAGGTACTGCCCCCTTGTGCGATACGAATAGTTAAGGCACTGGCACCCGCATCAATCGAGTTTTCAAGCAGTTCTTTGACCACTGAAGACGGACGCTCAATCACCTCACCCGCCGCAATTTGGTTGGCCAATGCTGGATCTAAACTTCGAATTCGTCGCAAACTTAATGTGTGCTCGTGCATACCATCAACCTTCACTGTATAGACACTCTTTTAAGGGTGTGCATATTTCATGGATCTTCTTTTTAATCAGTATTCAATTTTCAAATGTCAATATTCTAAATCAGCACATCATAGCGCTCAAACTGCTTAGGGCCTATTGATCATTTATTTATGAAATCTCAATAGGCCCTAAGCTTTGAATGAAATTGTTCATAAACTTAAAGTGCTTAGTGCTTTGAATAAGGCCTCAGAATGAAAATTCAACTGCATTTCACGGTAGGTATCATCTTCGCTACGCCTAATCTGAATCACCACATCGGCTGCTGGGATTTCATCTTCACCCTTAGAAGGCCACTCAAAGAGAAATAGCGCATTTTCAACATCGAGATAATCACGAATCCCCATCAGTTCAAGCTCATAAGGATCGTTTAAACGATACAAATCAAAGTGAAAGACGCTGTGTGAGCCGATCTGATAAGGCTCAACCAAGGTATAGGTCGGGCTTTTGACCGCTCCCTGATGACCCAAGCTCTGGAGCCAATAGCGGGTTAAGGTGGTTTTCCCTGCCCCCAAATCACCCACCAAATACACCACACCTTGGGGCAACTGTTCAGCCAAGATCTTGGCTATAGCCAGTGTGTCGTTTTCGTTATTGAGTATGTATTGAAAGGAGTACTGCATATCGCCCACAACATGATTTAAATCAGACGATATGATAGCATTGCCGAGCTTTAAAACCTACGTCGCACCAGCGAAGGATGCGAAAAGCATTCGCTACTGAATTAAATTTGTGCAATTGCAAATTTAGCCCATTCTCCCCTTGTTCTTATGCTGTTTTTCAATACATGATTTCATCTATGTCACAGATATTACATCGAAAAGCCACTGCTGATTTTCTCGCCCCCATGCGTGATGGGGTCACGGCCAGTCAAGTCTTCCTCCCGCTACTCGATCAGCCGGTGGCCAGTATCTATGCCTATCTCTGTCAACAGTTCGCGCATATTGCCCCCGCAGAATGGCAACAACGTTTTGCGCAGCAATTGGTCTTTGATCAAAGCGGTGTCGTGTTGAGTCTCGACAGTCCCTATGTCGCAGGGCAGCATGTTTATTACTATCGTTTTTTAGCACATGAAATCCATGTGCCCTTTCAAGAACAGATTTTATTTGAAAATGACGATCTCTTGGTGGTAGATAAACCGCATTTTTTAACCATGAGTCCAACCGGGCGTTATGTACAGGAAACCTTGCTGGTACGCTTAAAGAAAACCTATAACAATCCACATCTCACCCCGATCCATCGCCTTGACCGTGAAACAGCTGGCGTGGTCTTGATCTCAAAACGGATCGCCAGCCGTGGTGCCTATCAGCAGATGTTTGCTCAAGCGCAAGTCCGCAAACATTACCATGCCATTGCCCGCTATCAAGCACGGTTTGAAGTGCCACAGCAGATCGCATTGCGTATGCAAAAGTCCGATCCCTTTTACACCATGTGTGTGGTCGATGGTGAGCCCAACTCAGTCACTGAAATTTGCCTGCTTGAACATGACTCAACTCAGCAATGGGCAAAATATCTTTTAAAACCACAGACTGGCAAGCAACACCAACTGCGGGTGCATCTGGCACATTGTCAGATTCCTATACGGCATGATCCGCTTTATCCAGTGATTCAACATAAAACCGATGATGATTTTTCGCAGCCTTTACAGCTCTTGGCCAAGTCAATTGAGTTTCAAGATCCCTTGAGTGGCGCGCACATGCAGTTTCATTCGAATGCTGAACTCTGTTTATAATTTCGTTGTAATGACAAGTCAGGCTTTTTTTGCTTTAATAGACGTTGAAATTACATGGGCTTTGTTTAAAATGTGTATTCCAACTTTATGTTGTTTGGTCTTTTTATGAGAAAAACAGAAGTCTATCAAGTCCGGCTTGATTCACAAGAAAAAAAACAAGCCTTTGCTGTT
>JASLIY010000315.1 GCA_030152675.1 Acinetobacter sp. | reverse complement strand
TAGCGATCTGACCATTTGCCTTGGGACTTGACGTTTCCTGAGACTTCGCCACGGACCGAAGAGACGAAATACTGCGGTTTAAAGCGCACCAAGGAAGCATTCACGTCCCATGCGATACCTTCACGCAAGTTGACTTGACCATTGGCCAAGATCTTGCCCGCAGCACCATCATGTTGCAGTTGATCAATTTTGATCAGCTCCGGTGTGCCAGAAACTTTGATTTTGAGCAGACCATCGCCTTGCTGTAACTGTGAGGCATTGAGTTTGCCGTCATAGTGCACCGCAAAACCTTTGAAGCCACCGCCCGCTTTTTCATCATGGAATAATAAGGCTGCGGTACTTTTACCGGTTAATTTAACGGTTTCTGCTTGGCCTTGACCCGCCATACGACCCGTTAAGTCGATCGACTCCAGCTGAATGATCTGTTGATTGGGTTTGGCATAGCCATTGGCTTTGATTGCACCATTGAGAAGATTGACTGGCGCTTCGGCAGCCACGCTTTGCGGATTGAAATCTTTGGCATGCAACAAGGCATTCCATTTCAATTGACGCTTTTCAGAAGGTAACTCCACTTTGGCGCTACCACTGAGGCTGCCTTTGCCCGCTTGGTAATTAAATTTTGGAACCAACAAATCGTTGTCTTTGAGATTCACTGTGGCATCGTAGCGGCCCGGCGGTAAACTGCCTTGGTCATGCGGTCGGATATTGGTGCCTAACAAGATGTCTTGCTTATTGTCATCCAACACTACATTGACCTGACCACTGTCACTGCTGAGCCAACCAATATAAGGCATGGCGCGATCGATATTGTCCCAACGAACATCCAATAACATCGGCTGTGCTTTGGCATTTTTCTCTTCCGCTTGGGTCATTTTCAGCGCCCAAGTTTCGTAGCGATCAAAGTCAAGCTTGGCTTCAACCTGCATACCCTCTTTGAGCTGTCCGCTTGAGCCAATGTTGGCATCCAAGCTTGGTGGTAGAAAATCACGAATCGCTTGCGGAATAAGCTTATCTTGGGGATTGATGCGATCTAGACGACCCTTGACATCCCAATGCACATCCTCTTTCCAACTGACCAAGCCCTTGAGCTTGACTTCACCGTCCATCACCTGGCCATTGAAATTTTGAATATTCAATTGATCCGTCAAGTCCGTATCCATCACTGCACTATAACGCCCTTCGGGAATATTCTCGCCGCTCAAGTCTGTATTGAGATCTAAGTTTAGGCGTTGGATATCGCCCTTAAAGGTCGCCACGCCTTGCTTGGACAAGAGTTTTTGATCTTCGAGCAAAGGCCAATGATAGTCTTTGAGTTGTACCGCGCCGCGCATTGGCACATCTGGACGCACCGGATGCAAGATCGCCCATGCAGTAAGCATATCTGGAGTCTTGGTTGCGACACCCACTTTGAGCTCATCGAGTGAACCGCGTGCTTGCAGATAAATGTCATGCATATTCAAGCTTTCTAGTGCTGGAATATTGACGATACCGTTGGCTGTGATGGGATATTGACCTTGAAAATCCATTTTTCCGGTGGCGTTCTTGACCGAGAGATAGCCCATGTCCATTTTGGCATTTTTAAATTGTAATTCTGTGCCAGACCACAAACCATCTTCTAGCCGAATATCATTGAAGTCGATGCTAGAATCATTGCTTTGATAACGCAAATGATCCAAGTTAACTTCATCTAAACGCAGCACAAAAGGCAGTTTAATTTCACTAAATTTAAACGGCTCATCACTCGGTGGTGCATGACTGATGATCTGTAAATTGGAGACATTGGCATGGCTCAGATGGATTTCTTTATTCAAGATCGCACGCCAACCGAGAGAAACATCGGCACGATCAACTTTGATTTCCATATCAGTCAGATTGACATGCACCTGCTGCAAAATAATACCTTGCAGCAAGTTACCGCTTTCATATTTGTACTTGATCATACTTTGGGTGGACAAGACCCGATCCAACAAAAAGCGACTGCCTTTGTCGGTTGAAATCATCACGATCAGCGCCGAGAGCAGTCCCACGACAACCAGTAACAAACTCCACAAAATCCCCCTAACAATGGGGCGTTTATTGGGAGGTTGCTGTTGTGGTGGTGCTGGTTCTTGCTTTTCGACGTCAAGCATTGTCATTCCAAAGTTCTCACGCATTATTTAGTTTAATCAAAACAATTCAAACCCCGCAGATGAGGGTTTGAAGATCTGTTGTAACATACCACGGCTCAATTCAGTCATACCGGTATGCAAAAGTGGGTCAACTCAAAATTAAAGTTGTGACCCAATAAAAAAGTGTAAACGAATCGGATTGCCTTCATCGGAGATCCCAGAGGCGACATCAAGACGGATCGGGCCAATCGGTGAGCGCCAACGTATCCCTACGCCGACACTATATTCAGTCTTGTTGCTGAAGTCTTTGTTATACGCATTACCAAAGTCACTAAACACGGCCGCGCGCCAGCCATCTTTAAATTGATAGTTATATTCTAGACTGCCCACAGCCAGCCCTTGACCCCCGACTTTATACCCATATTCGATCGGTGATAGGCTTTTATAATCAAAACCACGCATACTTTGATCGCCACCGGCAAAGTAACGTAAGTTATAAGGGACTTTGGTAAAGTCATCAGCAAAAATATAACCAAGATTGACGCCACCGACAAACTGATGATCTTCATTTTCACCGAGGGAATACAGCGCTTTCCAATTGGCATTCAGGATCGCCATATTGGTATCGCTGAGCACAGTGTCACTTGCCGCTTCAATTTTATAGGTCTGTCTAAAACCACGAGTTGGATTTAAACGGTTGTTTGAATTGGTCTTGGAAATTTCATAGCCAAATAACAGCGCCTCTTGCTCAGGTTCTGCACCTGGCACCAGAAATGCATCGGGGAATTTATCGACATCAACTTCACCACGCTGAGTCACACGATCCAAACGATAACGCACCCCAAAGATATGCTGCCAATCACGGCGTGAGCCTTTGATGATACGGTCCGCCCCAAGTACTGCAGACTCGATCACCAAGTTCATGTCTGGGCCAACGCCATCACGTTGTTCACGCTCATAGCCCCCGACCAAACTGAAATAGTCATCCAAAGGATGTTTATAAGGAATGTTATAGCGGCCATCGACGGCTTGACGAATTCGCGAAACTTCCATATTGGCGTCGAATGAATGCCCCCAATGATTCACAATGGCACGGCGATACTGACCACGAACACGGGCACCAGTATCTGTTCCATAACCGATACCGGTTTCCAGACTGTTGAGTTGATCGGCATTCAGGGTCACGATCACAGGAATCTTTTTATTTTCACGTGCTTGGTCTTTGAGCTGGTCAGATTCGATCTCTTTATCTTGTTGTTGATCTGCAGTCGTGAGTGCGGAGCGGTTGGCCTGTTGTGGCTCTGTTCCAGCAAATTGTTTTTCATCGACCACGTTCTGCGTCACTTCAGTTGCAGACGCTGGGGTTATTTTTTTCTCATTTGCCGTCAGCAGTACCGCTTCATTCAGATTTCGCTCATCGACCAAGGCCTGTAAATCGGGTGGCAATTCAAGTGGTTTGGTGATCGGATCGGGTTTCACCGCATCCACCAAGGTAAAGTTAAAATAACGCGAGTTGGTGAGGTTATTGGCCAAACCATTTACACGCCAAGCGGTATAATCCGCTCCATCCTTCCACGGTGCCAAGCTCTTGAGGATTTTAAGATCAATCGGCAAAGGCTTAGATGGATCGCTCATGCGAAACTCGACCTCACCCAACTGATAACGATCTCCCGTTTCATAGCGCAAATTGATATCGGCGAGGTTCTCAGGCTGCATGACCTTGACATCATGCAAGCGCCAATAGGCATCAAAGAAACCGTTATTGGCCGCTGCATCTTGAATCCGACTCTTGGTGGTCTCATACGCACCATGATTTAAAATATCGTCTTCGTTCAAGTCTGGCAGTACGCGAATCACTCGGAACTGAGCCAAGTTTTCGCCAGCACCCGAGAATTCGATATTCTGCTCTGCAACTCTGACGGGTTCGCCCGGATCAACCGTGACTTTGACGCGCGTATTGTTGACTTTGTCAAACTTAAACTGCGGGTTGTAATAGCCCACCGCCTGTGCAGCCAGTTTAGACAGCTCACGCAATTGCGGCACCGCAGAGTGAAAGTCGGTAAAGGACTCGACAGTAAAACTCGAGAGTTTGGCTTTGATATTGTTGGCCAACTCTTCTGGTGCACCTTCCACCACGGTACTGATCTTGGGCACTTCAACCACGTTGTCACGTTCTGGACGAATTCTTTTCAGTGCACGTTGAAAGAAGTTGAGGTCTTTGTCCTCTGCTTCAGGCTGTTCAAAACTTGGATCAGCCAACGTCACACCAGCCGCATTGGCTTCGACCACGATTTGACGATCTGCCTGAATACTATTCATCAACTGATCAACATCGACCGGGGCACGGCTGATTTCACTAATTTCCTGTGCACTACTTTCGGTAACCGCAAGATCGGTGGCATGGGTGCTATTTTGTTGTAAGTGTTGGGTTTGTTGTTTGGCTTCTTCTGCAATCTGATAAATTTCATTGGCCATGCTTTCATCGATCACTGAAATCGGCATGTCTTCTAAATCTTCAAACTGAATCGGTTTGAACGGTGCCATCTGTCCCGCTTGGCTTTGTTGTTGTAATAAGGCCACACTGTCTACGGTGGCTGTCGAGTCTGAGGCTTCAACTGCGGATTGTGCCGATGCGACGGGTTGGTCTGCTGGTTGGCTTGGTT
Source organism: Acinetobacter sp. (assembly GCA_030152675.1). Taxonomy (GTDB): domain Bacteria; phylum Pseudomonadota; class Gammaproteobacteria; order Pseudomonadales; family Moraxellaceae; genus Acinetobacter. Next base: position 2,892 of record JASLIY010000315.1, on the reverse strand, counting down.
CAGCGACGGGTTGGGCAGTATTTTGTGCGCTGCTATCTGCAGTGCTAGATGACATCTGCGGCAATGGAATCACTTGTGTAGTCGCAGGCGTCGTCTCGACGGTCGCAACTGCATCTTGTGCCATCACACATGGAGATACAAAAACACTAAATAAAATGCTAAAACACAAATATTTATTGCTATCATTTGATTGAGATACACGCTGCACGTTATATGCAAGTACTGATTTTCTAAATTTAATTTGTGCTGACATAACCCACTCTAAACTTAATTCTTGTAAAAATGGTGCATAAGACTGCCTAAATTCCATTAAAACGAATTGAAATTTATTTAAAATTCAAGATTTATGAGACGAGAATTATCATACATTAATTTCGCGATACAATAACGAAATACTCACATTTATTAATATTTTTTACGAAGATTCAGTATGGAAAAAAATGAACATATTTTAAGTAGTCGTCGTTTCCTACCGATGTTTCTGACTCAGTTTTTTGGTGCGCTCAACGACAACGTTTTTAAGCAATCCTTACTGCTGATCTTTACCTATGGTTTGATTCAAGTTCACTTTGCCAGCGACAGCACCTTAAATAACGTTGCAGCCATGTTGTTTATCTTGCCCTACTTTATCTTCTCCGCCACTGCGGGACAGTTGGCCGATAAATATGAGCGTTCGGGTCTGGTGCGTTGGATCAAGGTGTTGGAAATTGTGGTTATGCTGATCGCCACCGTCGGCTACATGCTGGGCAATCTATGGATCTTGATGTCTGCATTGTTCCTGATGGGCACACACAGCACCTTTTTTGGCCCGATTAAATACGCCATCTTGCCAGATATTTTAAAATCCAATGAACTGGTCTCAGGCAACGCCTTGTTCCAATCCGGCACCTCCATCGCGATCTTGATCGGGATGATCTTGGGGGGCGCGGTCATCTCCATGTCTGAGGGCAATTTGGTGTGGATCAGCCTGACCGTATTATCGATCGCGATGCTGGGCTATATCAGTAGTTTATTTATCTTAAAACAGCCTCAACCTGCTCAGCAGATCGATATCGACTGGAACTTCTTTAGAACCAGCTTTCAAACCCTAAAATATGCCAAATCACTGCCCTTGGTATTTTTAATCCTACTCGGCAACTCTTGGTATTGGTTCTATGGCGCAACCTATCTGACTCAAATTCCCTTGCTCGCCAAACACCATTTACATGGCTCTGAAAACGTGGTCAGTCTATTGCTGACGTTTTTCTCGGTCGGAATTGGGGTCGGTTCCTTGCTGTGTCGTAAAATCGGTGGCAGTCAAGTCAGCCTAAAAATGGTGCCCTATGGTGCAATCGGCCTGACGGTATTTGCCTTTTATTTGGTTGCCAGTATGGCTTATCTGCCAGCAGCCAGCAGCACCGAATTGTTGGGCGTGATGGATATGTTCCAGTCGGGCGCGGCCTATTACCACGTCATGTTGGCGGTCATCTTACTTGGGATCAGTGGTGGTTTTTATATCGTGCCCTTGTACACCATGATGCAAGCCTATGCTCCAAAATCGCATCGTGCACGTGTGGTGGCTGCAAATAACATCCTGAATGCCATTTTTATGGTTACATCCGCGATATTCTCGATTATCATCTTGAGCATATTGAAAATTGACTTAAAAATACTGTTTTGTATCACGGCAGTATTGAGTGCAGTCTTCACCATCGTGTTGCTGCGCAAACTCAAAGTGAAACTGGCCCATCGTCAAAACACGCTTACTCATCAAACACTGGAGGATCAATCATGCGACAATACACAGGTATAGACAAAATGATTCATTCTTTTGATCAAGCCCTAAGAAGCTTGGTTCCGGGCGCAACAGCAGCGCATCGCGACAGCCCTGCCGAAACGGTTGAAAGTCAACTCGGCGTCAGTGAAGCGCGTCATGTTGCCGGTTTAATGCGCGTCAACCACAGTGGCGAAGTCTGCGCCCAAGCGCTCTATCATGGTCAAGCACTCACGGCGAAACTGCCGCATGTGCGTCAAGAGATGCAACATGCCGCGATCGAAGAACAAGATCACTTGGCATGGTGTGAACAGCGCCTAAAAGAACTCGATAGCCACACCAGTTTATTTAATCCAGTGTGGTACGGCCTATCCTTTGGCATGGGTGCCATCGCGGGCATCGCGGGTGACAAGTACAGCCTCGGCTTTGTGGCCGAAACCGAACGCCAAGTCAGTCTGCATTTACAAGATCATATTCGCCAACTGCCTGCCCAAGATCAGCGCTCCCGTCAGATCTTGGAGCAAATGAATATTGATGAACTACAACATCGCGACACTGCCCTCAAAGCTGGCGGTGTTGATCTACCGGCACCGGTTCGGATCAGCATGACTGCGATCTCCAAACTGATGACCAAAACCAGTTACTTTATTTGAGTCAACTGCATTGCTCATAGACCACAGATCAAACGATAAAACTTAGGGTCTCTTCGAGATCCTATTTTTTTGCCAGTTCGGCAGTCGCGACCACGGCGATATTCTTGGCCAGAAAACGCAAACCAACCCCAGGCTCGGTGGCGATGTACGTCGGGTGAATCGCATCATCGTTTAATTTATTGCGTAACTTAGCCACCAAAATCCGTAAATAATGGGTGTCTTCTTGATGGGTTGGCCCCCAAAGTTCTTTCAGGATTTGCGGTTGGGTGATGAGTTGACCGCTGTTCTGCGCCAGCATCGACAACAGCCGATATTCTTTACGGGTCAAACTCAGTAACTGCTGATTTAAATACACTTGGCGCTGCGCAAAATCAATCTTGAGCATCCCATCATCAAAGATCGCACGCTCAGGTGGCGTGGTGACTTGACGCAAGATCACTCGAATCCGCGCCATCAGCTCTTGAACGCTAAACGGCTTGGTCACAT
>JASLIY010000183.1 GCA_030152675.1 Acinetobacter sp. | reverse complement strand
CGCTTGTCCCCAAAAACAATTACGGGAACGCAGTCTGGCCTTGTTGCAGGCAGTGGGTCTACCGGCATCGGAACAGCTATTGCGTCGCTATCCCTATGAACTTTCAGGGGGACAACGGCAACGGGTGATGATCGCAGCGGCCTTGGCCTTGGAGCCTGATATTCTGATCGCGGACGAACCGACCACGGCATTGGATGTGACCTTGCAGGCGCAGATTTTAAATTTGCTGAAAACGCTACAACAACAGCGTGATATGGCCATGATCTTGATCAGTCATGATTTGAATTTGATTCGACGTTATGCGGATCAAGTGATCGTGATGAAGCAAGGTGTGGTGGTCGAGCAGGGCGAAGTGGAGCAGGTCTTTCATCAACCGCAACACGACTATACCCGACACTTACTCGATCATGACTTTGGACAGGCGACTGCAGCACCGAGTCCGAATAGCGCTGAGCCTGTGCTGAGCTTGCAGCAATTGGCTGTTCAGTTTCCGATTAAAACTGGCATGTTCGGTCGGGTCAAACAGCATTTCACTGCGCTTGCTCCCTTGGACTTGGCATTAAATCACAATGAGTCGATCGGGATCGTTGGGGAAAGTGGATCGGGTAAAACCTCGATGGCCTTGGCGGTGGCGCGTTTGATTCAGAGCGAAGGTGAGATTGTGTTGTTGGGGCAAGACTTAAATCGCCTCAATGAAAATCAGCTTCGACCGCTGCGGGGGCAATTCCAAATGGTGTTCCAAGATCCTTATGGCAGCCTCAATCCTCGTATGAGCATCGCGCAGATTATTGCAGAAGGTTTGGCCTTAAAGCAGTTGAGCCGTGAGCAGATTCAAGCTGGAATCGCACGGGCCTTGGCACAGGTGGAGTTGCCATTGGCGTTTATGCAACGTTATCCGCATCAACTCTCCGGTGGGCAGCGGCAACGTATTGCATTGGCACGGGCTTTGGTGCTGCAACCCAAACTGCTGATCTTGGATGAGCCGACCTCAGCCTTAGATCGCACTACACAGCGCGCGATTGTAAAACTGCTACGAGATTTGCAGCAGCAACAGCAAATGAGTTATTTATTTATCAGTCACGATCTACAGGTGGTCAGCGCCTTGTGTCACAAAGTCTTGGTTTTGCGACATGCTGAGGTGGTGGAGTTTCAGCCCACCCAGGATTTATTTGCTCATCCGCAGCAGGACTATACCCGACAGCTGATTCAAGCCAGTGAGTATGCAACGCCACTCGACTAAGCCAGTTTACTGACCGCGTGCTGAGTGCATCGAGATAGAGGCGTGATTTAATTTAGATGTTTGCGTTTGGAAAAAAGATCGGCTTGATTTGACAAAGCATATTGTCACTTTTACACTCGATGCTGTTTTGACCCCCTTTGTCACAGGTCGATATTGCTATTCAATCGTGCTGCTCACGCATGCCCAAGAGATCTTCATCATGAGTCAATTAGCTGAATCGTTTAAAATAAAAAATACCATTTTCAAAAACCGCATCATCAAAGGTGCCATGAGTGAAGCCTTGGCCAATCCTGCCGGCCAACCGAATCAATCGTTACTCAATCTATATGAAGCATGGGCCAAAGGTGGCTTGGGCTGTGCCATTACTGGCAACGTCATGGTCGATCTAAATGCCAAGAATGAACCGGGCGTGGTCGGGATCGAAAGCGAACGTGATTTGGCCATGCTGACACAGTGGGCCAATATCGGTAAACAATACGGCATGGTGCAATTGATTCAATTGTCACATCCGGGACGTCAATGTCCGAAAGGCTTGAACAAAGAAACTGTCGCCCCCTCTGCGGTGAGTTTTAGTCCAATGTTGGCGACGACTTTTGGGACACCACGCGAACTCAGCGAAGACGAGATCTTGGACATTATCCAACGCTTTGCGACTGCGGCACAGATCTGTGAAAAAGCAGGTTTTGAAGGGGTGCAGTTACATGGTGCGCATGGTTATTTGATCAGTCAATTTTTATCGCCATTGACCAATAAGCGTCAAGATCAGTGGGGGGGCTCGATTGAAAACCGTATGCGTTTCTTGGTCGAGATTTATCAGGCCGTTCGCGCCGTGACCTCAGAAAACTTTATCGTTGCGGTCAAACTCAACTCTGCTGATTTCCAACGCGGTGGAATTAGCGAAGATGAAGTCATCAGCGTATTTAAAAGCATGGATGCCGCAGGGATTGATCTGATTGAAATCTCAGGTGGAACATACGAAGCACCAGCAATGGCGGGTGTGAAAGCCGAGAAGCGCAAAGAAAGCACCATTGCGCGTGAAGCTTATTTTCTCGACTTTGCCGATCAAATTCGTAAACAGGTCAAGTGTCCATTGATGGTGACCGGTGGTTTCCGTACCGTGCAAGGGATGAATGCTGCGCTGGAGAGTGGTGCATGTGACTTTATCGGTCTGGCACGACCATTGGCGGTAGAGACCGATCTCACGGATCGCTTAATCGCAGGTCAGGATGTACGTTATGCGGTGAAGCCAATCAAGACCGGGATTCCATTTGTCGATAAGATGGCGATCATGGAAATCATTTGGTATGCGGCGCAGTTTAAAGCCATTGCACAAGGCAAAGCGCCTAATCCTCAGCTTTCAGCGCTGAAAGTGTTTTTGGGCTATGCCAAAAGCAATGTGAAAAACATGATCAAAGGCCGACTGAATTCGCGTAAAAGTATTTAAGTTGTTTTATTGATTGCCTATTTAGAGATGTGAACTCAAATCTCTAAAAGCCTGTTGCTTGATCAGAACAGGCTTTTTTTTATTAAAAAGATTAAAGATCCACTCGGCAAGTTTTGCCGACCTATCAACGAGTGCTTTGTATATAGTATTCAAATACTTAATCTCTACTGGCATTAGGCGAGGACGGATTTAAAGCATCGGCTTTATGTTAAAAAATAGTTTATTCAAGCAGCATGGGAATGGACCTGAAAGTCATGGGCGGTCTGGTCTTAAGTGGGGGCGCATAAAACAATAGGCAATAAAAAACCTGAGACTTAAGCTCAGGTTTTTTATTGAGATATATTCTATCTCGAATGTGGCGACCCTACGGGGATTCGAACCCCGGTTGCCGCCGTGAAAGGGCAGT
>JASLIY010000313.1 GCA_030152675.1 Acinetobacter sp. | reverse complement strand
ATTCCAGTCTGCTGGAAGGACACCTTCAGATTGAAGGGATTGCACTGCATGATTAAGCGCTGCTTGTATGGCCGTATTCATAATCTATCGAAAAATAAACGTCGCAGAAAACAGCAAATATAACAAATTTAAACGTCTTTAGGTGAGTGCATTTAAACAATATCATTGAGCTCAAGGCTTTTGCACAACATAATCCAATCCTGAGCTACACTCACCTTGGTGGTCGTCAATCCACGATCAATCGGCAAAGCACTCAGTACGCTTATCATTCATTGAAATAGACTTATTTTGGTTATCAATTATATAAATATCAAATTGTGAAAAAATAGGCTTAAGCTTATATGTTAAAGATGCAAATCGTACTTGAGATAAAAGGCTACGCTCACCCATCATTATCCACAAATAGAGACTGGAAATGACAATTCAAAATCAAAAAACTCAATACCCGCTTTACACCCCCTATGCAGGCTATACCTTGCTAGAGCTACCACTCCTCAATAAAGGATCAGCCTTTAGTGAAGAAGAACGCTCTCAATTCAATTTGCATGGTTTACTCCCACAGGTGATTGAAACGATCGAAGAACAACATCAGCGTTCTTATCAGCAGTTCACTGCATTTAATGAAGATATCAACAAACACATTTATCTACGTAATATTCAAGACACCAACGAAACTTTGTTTTATCACCTGATTGGCAATCACCTCTCTGAAATGATGCCGATCATTTATACCCCAACCGTGGGTGAAGCCTGCCAACGTTTCTCCGATATCTATCGTCGCCATCGTGGGGTCTTTATCTCCTACCCGGATCGCGCGCACATCCAAGATATTCTACAAAACGTAAATCGTAAAAACGTCAAAGTCATTGTGATTACCGATGGTGAACGCATCTTAGGTTTAGGTGACCAAGGCATTGGCGGGATGGGAATTCCGATTGGTAAACTCTCGCTTTATACCGCCTGTGGTGGGATCAGCCCCGCTTATACCCTGCCGATCACCATTGACGTCGGCACCAACAATCAACAGTTACTGAATGACCCTTTATATATGGGTTGGGCACAACCGCGAATCAGTGGCGATGAGTATTACGAATTTATCGATGAAATCTTTACTGCCATTAAACGTCGCTGGCCAAAGGCATTGATTCAATTTGAAGATTTCGCACAAAACAATGCTATGCCTTTGCTGAATAAATATCGTGATGATTACTGCTGTTTCAATGACGATATCCAAGGCACTGCAGCCGTTGTGGTCGGTAGCTTAATCGCCGCCTGCCGTGCAGCCAACATCCAACTCAAAGATCAAACCGTGACCTTCCTCGGTGCAGGTTCTGCAGGGTGTGGCATCGCTGAACAAATCATTGCCCAAATGGTCGCAGATGGTCTGAGTGATGCAGAAGCACGTGATCGCGTTTATATGGTCGATCGTTTTGGCTTGATCACTGAAAACCAACCCAATCTCCGAAGCTTTCAACGCGCCTTGGCCAAAAAAACTGAGACAGTTGCCGCGTGGGCAGATCCTGATGGCATGATTTCTTTGCTGGATGTGGTCAAATTTGCCAAGCCAAGTATCCTGATCGGGGTGTCTGGTCAAGCAGGTCTGTTTAATGAAGAAATTATTAAAACCCTCAACTCTCACTGTGAGCATCCGATCGTGCTGCCATTGAGTAATCCAACGTCACACGTCGAAGCCCTACCGGCCGATATTCTGCGTTGGACCGAAGGTAAAGCCCTCATCGCGACGGGTAGCCCATTTGCACCGGTCAATTACCAAGGCAAAATTTATAATATCTCGCAGTGTAACAATGCCTATATCTTCCCTGGTATCGGTCTGGGTGTGATTGCATCTAGCGCAACTCGAGTTACAGATGGGATGATGATTGCCTCAAGTGCAGCATTGGCTGATTGCTCACCGAAATTACACAATCCCGATGCAGACTTGCTCCCTGAACTAGACAGCATTCAACAAGTCTCCAAAAATATTGCTTTCCATGTCGCCAAAGCCGCCATGGCTGATGCTGTTGCCCCACAGATCAGCGATGAGCAACTACTCGAGAATATCGAACGCAACTTCTGGCAGCCAGAATATCGTCAATATCGCCGCGTACCGTTTTAATTCTCAGTTTAAGTTTAAAAATGTACAGAGATCCTCTTTTTAAAAGAGGATCTTTTTTTACAGCAAGACGTCAATCCTATGCTCTACTGCACGATGCGGCTGGATTATGTTATATAATCAAGTCACTTTTTTTCAATGATTAGAACTGTAAAATGACGACCACATTGACGTGTTTTAAAGCCTATGACATTCGAGGCAAGTTGGGTTCAGAACTGAATGAGGAAATCGCATACCGAATCGGGCGTGCTTATGGGCAGATTTATCAGCCTAAAAAAGTCGTGGTCGGTTGTGATGTACGTTTGAGTAGTGAAGCATTGAAAAGAGCGACCATCCGAGGCCTGAACGAAGCTGGCGTTGATGTCTTAGATCTCGGCCTCACTGGGACTGAAGAGGTTTATTTCGGTGCATTCCATTTGGATGTACAGGGGGGTATTGAAATCACCGCCAGTCACAACCCCATGGATTATAACGGTATGAAACTGGTGCGTGAGAATGCACGTCCAATCAGTGCCGATACTGGACTAAAACAGATTCAAGCCTTGGCCGAATCAGGACGTTTTACACCGGTTGAGCGTCAGGGATCAACTGAAAACTATAATATTTTGCCTGAATTTATCCAGCATCTCATGGGCTATATCGATCCTGCCAAGATCCGCCCCTTAAAATTGGTCATGAATGCCGGCAATGGTGCTGCTGGTCATGTCGTTGATGCAATAGAAGAAGAATTCAAAAAACTCAATGTACCCGTCGAATTGATCAAGATTCACAACGAAGCAGATGGTACCTTCCCGCATGGGATTCCCAACCCAATCTTAGTTGAAAATCGTGAAAGTACTCGCACTGCGGTACTGATTCACAAAGCAGATATGGGGATTGCCTGGGATGGCGACTTTGATCGCTGTTTCTTGTTTGATGAAAAAGGCCAGTTTATTGAAGGCTATTATATCGTCGGACTCTTAGCACAAGCATTCTTGCTCAAACAAAAAGGCGAGAAGATTGTGCATGATCCACGCTTAGTCTGGAACACGCTCGATATTTTAGAGCAATATGAAGGTGTTGCAGTCCAATCCAAATCTGGACATGCCTTTATCAAAGATGTGATGCGCGAACACAACGCAGCCTATGGCGGTGAAATGAGTGCACATCATTACTTCCGTGATTTTGCTTATTGTGATAGCGGCATGATTCCATGGTTATTGGCAATGGTGGTGCTCTCTGAAACCAAACAGTCACTGTCTTCGCTGGTTGAAGACATGATTGCTAAATTTCCATGCAGTGGCGAGATTAACTTTAAAGTAGCTGATACCCAAGTCACCATTCAAAAAATTGTGGATTATTATCAAGCACAACAACCTGCAGTGGATCATACCGATGGCATCAGCCTAGACTTCGGTGTCTGGCGTTTAAATGTGCGTGCATCCAATACTGAGCCGTTATTACGTCTGAATATTGAAAGCCGTGCAGACCGCAACCCTAAGCCAATGCAACATTATGTGGATGAGCTGACAGCGATTATCCAATCCTAACCCAAACACCAATGCATTAAAAACCCAGCCTTAAGGCTGGGTTTTTAATGCATTATATACAGCTCAAACTTAAGGTCTGAACTGATCTTCATCGCTTTCAGAGAGCGACCGCATCAATCACGATAGCCCTTTGGATTTTGCATTTGCCAATGCCAGCTGTCTGCCAACATGTCTTCTAGACCATATTGTGGTGTCCAACCTAACTCTGCAACTGCACGGGCATTGTCTGCAAATGACGTTGCCACATCGCCTGCACGGCGGGGTGCAAATTCAAAAGCGACGCTAACGCCATTGACCTTTTCAAAGGTGTTCTTTACTTCGAGTACAGAGGAGCCATTGCCTGTTCCGATATTCCAAGCCCGGCAACCCTGTGCGCTTAAACGATTATTCAAAGCACATAGATGCGCATTGGCCAGATCAACCACATGAATATAATCACGTACCCCAGTGCCATCCACCGTGTCATAGTCTTGACCAAAGATCGATAACTTTTCACGACGCCCCACAGCAACTTGAGTAATATATGGCATCAGATTATTGGGAATACCTTGTGGATCCTCACCAATCTGACCACTTTTATGCGCGCCGACTGGATTGAAATAACGTAATAGCGCGATCGACCAATTCGGTTCAGCTTGAGCCAGTTTTTGTAGCAATTGTTCAACGATTAACTTGGTATAGCCATAGTTATTACTCGGCATGCCTGTTGGCATCTCTTCATTCAACGGTGATGTATTGGCTTCATCATAAACCGTCGCAGAAGAACTAAAGACCAAGTTGAATACACCAGCACGCTTCATCGCATTCACCAAGCTGATACTGCCTGCAATATTATTATCAAAATAAATTAGAGGCTGCTCCTGACTCTCTCCAACGGCTTTCAAGCCAGCAAAGTGAATCACGGCATCAATCGAATGCTCGGCAAAGACTCGATCCAGCACAGCCGCATCTCGAATATCACCTTGAACAAAAGTTA
>JASLIY010000145.1 GCA_030152675.1 Acinetobacter sp. | reverse complement strand
CCCATAGCCTGCAACTGTTTTACTCGCCGTTCTGCCCGTGATTGTGCCGATGCGGTCAAGTAAATCTTGGCAATGGCTTCAGGGAAAATCGATGTGGCCATATCTCGGCCATCCGCCACCAAGCCTGGCGCGGCTGCAAATGCACGTTGACGTTGAAAAAGTGCAACTCTAAGTTCAGGAATCGCTGCAACTTTAGAGGCATATTCACCCACGCGTTCGGTACGAATTTGTTGCGTTACATCGACACCATCCAAATAAACTTGTGTGCCCGTGGCCTGACTTTTAAATTGAATATCGAGGTTTTCTGCAATTGTAACGCATTGTTCGAGATGCTCAGGTTCTTGCACAGTGGCTAACAAGTCTTTTTGCTGTAATGACAATCCCAATAAACGGTAAATCGCACCTGAATCCAATAAGTGATATTGATAGTGCTCAGCAAGTTTCGCTGCCAGTGTTCCTTTACCCGATCCACTTGGACCATCGATGGTGATGATGTGTGTCGTCATTGCATTCCTCTTTTCAAGCGTTATGCGAAAGTTTTAGCTAGTTTAGAAAACCCAAGACCAATCGCAAACTTCAACTGCTTGAGGATCAGTTGACTGAGGACAGGAACACGGGCTTGCAACTCAATGCGATAGGTCACCAAAGTGGTGTTCGCACTCAGTTGCTGAAATTGAATTACGCCGAGATGATGCTGAATCAGTGGATTCTTAATCAACTGATATTCAATGCGCTCATTCGCTTGCATCAGGGTAATTTTTTCTTGAATCGGTTTGATTGGGCCAAATCCCATACGGCGGATCGAGCCAACGCCATCCGGACGCTCAGGATCTGCGGCATCTTGAACGCGAACGACTTGAATGGGTGCAAAGGCAGTATTGTAGGTGGCATGTTTAGACAGCAGCTCAAAGACTTGCTCGACTGGTGCATTAAATTTTTGTTCGATTTGAATGGATTTCATCTTATATCCTTTTTTGATACAGCAACCCCAGAGTGACATTCAGATTTGTCATAAAAGTCGCTGTATTGTAAAGGCTTATGGTGCAGCATTGAATTGCTTTTGCGCAAGACGCTGCTGTTTCTTTTGCGCACGACGCATTTTAAAGAATTGAGATAACTGCGCCGCACACTGTGCCTGCAAACAGCCGCCCTCAAAACTAAAGTGATGATTGTAGTAGCCACTATCGAGCAACTTTCTGGCACTGACCAGTGCTCCAGCTTTGGGCTCTGTGGTGGCAAATACCACCCGCGCCACCCGTGCATGAATCAAAGCACCAACACACATTGTGCATGGTTCTAAAGTGACATAAAGCGTTGCATCGTCAGGAAGTCGATAGTTTTGTGCTTGTTGGCACGCTTGGCGTAAGGCTTGAATTTCAGCGTGTGCAGTAGGGTCATGTGATTCAATCGGACAGTTATATCCTTGCCCAATAACGTGCCCCTGACTGACAATCACAGCACCGACCGGCACTTCACCAGCCAGTGCTGCTTGTGCTGCCTGCTCATACGCCAGCTGCATCCAAGTTTGATCTTGCTCAGAACAACACGCCTCAAGCTGCTCCAAGGTAGGATCTTGCACATGCGGCTCATGAGAGACATTTACTAGAGCAGCATCAATATCTTCAGGTACAGGCGCACCGTCAATGTGATCGCAGTCTTGATCAATGCAAACCTGCGCTTTCATCTTGGCTTGACTATCCATAACATCGGGCCATCGGCTGAGACGTACTCAATCATGCTGTAATTTAGATCACATCGTATTGCTTTAATAGCGCATTCCAACTGTCAATATTGGTCACGGGTGGATTATGCGCCAAGATCCCCTTCAAACTCATTGATTCGACATTTTCCCATGCAGGCGACAGGTCTTTATCGACCAGACGTGCACGTACACCTTCCACAAAGTCAGGATGACGGATTTTCCAATCTGATATTTGAGTTTCGAGTGCAAAAACCTCCTGCCAAGGATGGAACTGTCTGCCCCACTGCCATAGCAACCACGTAATTGCAGCAGTACTCGGTGAACCTTTTTGTAGATTTTCACTGGCCTGACGCAACCAGTCACTACGCGCATCACTGAGGCCGATAATCGCAGCATAATCCTGCTCAAAGTGAACACCACGACAGACGCTATGAATCACATCGAGTGAATTTTGCAGTGGGCCTGGTGGCACCGGACGATGCAAGGCATTCAGACTATCATCGAGTGCACGGAAGTCTCCAGCTGGATAATGTGCCCAGTCGATATCCAACAATTTTTGCAATACGATATCACGCTGCGCATCACAGATATGTGTTGCCCAACCAATCCCATAAGCCCCAGCGGCCGTCATGATCGATCCAGTTAAACCGGTAAATAAACCAATCGGTCCACGATCCGCCAAGAAGCGGCTTGCACCCACATCAGGATACAGGCCAATATTGACTTCCGGCATCGCCAAACGTGAATACGGTGTGACCAAACGAAATGGTGCAGCCATAAATAGCCCTAGACCGCCACCCATCACATAACCTTCACCCCAGACCACAACCGGCTTGGCATAGTTATGCAGCAAAAGATCCAGCGCATATTCATTTTCAAAAAACAAATTGGCAGTGTCGACTTCTTGATTAATCACCAATTGACGTAGCTTACGCACATCACCACCAGCACAAAAGGCTTTTGGCGTGGTCGAATCTAACCAAATGGCTTTCACACTCTCATCTTCATGAAAGTCTTGAAAAACTTTTAATAATGCAGACGCAATTGACTCATCCAATGCATGCAAAGATTTGGGCCGATTCAGCCGAATAATCCGCCAACCATTTTTGGCTTCTTCTATGATCAAATCAAGATGATAGTTATTTGTATGAAGTAAATTTGTCATGCGTCCAGCTGCCAGTCGATGGGCTCAATGCCATTTTGTTTCAGATAATGATTTGTTTTGGAAAAAACTTTACAACCAAAAAAACCGCCTCGATTTGCTGCCAATGGAGAAGGATGTGCAGCTTTTAATACCAAGTGTTTTTCGAGGTCAATACGTTGTCCTTTACGTTGAGCATATGCCCCCCATAAAATAAATACCACGTTCTCTCGTTGTTGGTTGAGTACATCTTTCTCGGTTTCGGTAAATGCTTCCCAGCCTTGTTTTTGATTCGAGGTCGGTTGTCCCGCCTCTACCGTCAGTACACTGTTGAGCATCAATACGCCCTGCTCGGCCCATTTACTTAAATCACCGTGGCTTGATTTGGGAACCCCCAAATCTGTATTGAGTTCATGAAAAATATTGCGCAAGGACGGCGGTATTGCAACGCCTTTTTGTACTGAAAAGCTTAAGCCATGCGCTTGGTTTGGCCCATGATAAGGGTCTTGACCGATAATCACCGCCTTCACATTGGCCAAAGGCGTACGATCCAATGCACTAAAAATCATTGGATTGGGCGGATAAATTGTTTTATTTTCTGATTTTTCTTTGAGCAGAAAATTGCGTAAATCTTCCATTTTGGGGCTGAGCAAAAAATCAGCCAAAGCAGCTTTCCAGCTGGGTTCAAGGCGAATCTGATTCAGTTTTGCTTGTCCCTGTTCAGTTAGACTCATTTTATATTGCATCCTAAATCTATGATTTCACATCACAGAGCCACGTCTTAAACCTTAACTTGTAAATCAACTTCAGGATTCAGAAATTGAACCCCTTGTTTTAACTTGTCATACATCTGTGGATCAGTCCACTCTACCATCACTTGCTCAGAGAACTGAATCTGATCGAGCTGTAATATGCCCATTTGCTCATTTTCAATATCTTCCTGAAAACTCTGCGCATAGCCCGTATCAGTCTCGTGCACAATCACCGAGTACACTTCTACATCACCTTCACCATTTTGGGTGATGGTGGCCTTGAGCACTTCTTGGGCAAGGAAAAAGAAGATCCGAGAAAATTGCTCTGCCGAGGGAGAAACAGGCAATGCCACCCAACGCGCACTAAATTTTTTGCAGGCGTCGATGTAGTCAGGATCATCTTGTTGCCAAAAGCAAATCGCATGATCAAAACTATCAAAAATATCCTTGATCAGACCTTTGAGCAAACCGAAGTCATACACCATTTGTCCATGATCGAGCCGTGACGCTTTGAGCAATAATTCAACTTTATAGCTGTGCCCATGAATCGAGCGCTTACAGCGATCCGATGTGCAATTGCGTACAATATGTGCGTTTTCAAACTTAAACAACTTACGAATTAACATGTGCCAAATATATCAACAAAACGTTAAAAATTGATTATAGAA
>JASLIY010000044.1 GCA_030152675.1 Acinetobacter sp. | reverse complement strand
TGCGAGTGAGTAATTAAACATGGAACTTCAAGGCATTTGTCATAAAATGCATGCGACTGCCCCAGCGCATAGTGTAACTGATCAGCCCATTCATCAGGCAAATGTTGAATATAAATTTATATTAGATCGTGAAGAAGTTGATCTGCCTTTTCAATTAGGCCAAGAGATCGAAATTGAGGCCACTGGGCAAATCTTCTGTGTTTCTTGTGGCAATAAAACCCCCAAGTCCTATTCACAAGGTCACTGTTTTAAATGCTTTAAAACCAAAGCCTCATGTGACTTGTGCATCATGAAGCCTGAGACTTGTCACTATCACCTCGGCACTTGCCGCGAAGAATCATTTGCACAAAGCGTCTGCTTTCAGCCACATATCGTCTATCTCGCCAACTCTAGTGCCCTCAAAGTCGGGATTACTCGCCTCGGACAAATGCCGACACGTTGGTTGGATCAAGGTGCCACCCAAGCCCTGCCTTTGATGAAAGTCGGCTCACGACGTTTATCGGGTCAGCTTGAAATCTTATTTGGCAGTGAAGTTGCGGATAAAACCGATTGGCGCAAGCTGCTTAAAGGTGAAGCCGCGCCCTTGGATTTGATTCAGATCCGTGATGAATTGGTCGAACGTTTTGCACCGAAGATTCGTGATATCCGTGATGAGTTTGCGCAAAATTTAGATTTTAATGAACAGATTGAATACTTAGCCGAAGAACAACCGCGTCAGTTTATTTACCCGGTTGAGCATTATCCTGAAAAAATCAAATCACATAATCTCGATAAGACCCCAGTCATTCGTGGGGTCTTACACGGCATCAAAGGACAGTATCTGATCTTGGATACCGGTGTGATTAATATCCGTAAATATACCGGCTATGAACTCAAAATTAGTGTTTAAGCTCTGAATCTGACGCTGAATCCAGCAGTGCTAAGATCGCTTCGACAGGATCTTCACTGCTGTCCATCCGCATTTGTTTATGGATATTCTTAAACTGCATAATCTGTATTTTATACACTTCAATATCCATTAAGCGTTCCATTTCAGCGGCTAAACGCGCTGCTGTGGCCTCTTTTTGAATCAGCTCTTGGACGATTTTCTTGCCCGCAATAATATTCGGCAAGGCATAATATGGGATTTTCACCAATAGCTTGGCGATCATATACGTCAGCCAATTTAATTTATAAAAGGTCACCATCGGACGATGAATAAACAATGCCTCAAGGGTTGCCGTTCCTGAAGCCAAGGCCACCATATCCGCAGCATTCATCACCTGACGACCGATATTAGACTCGGCATGCGCATCATTTTGTAGTACCTGAATACGCTGTTTCAAGCTATCTGGATAATGCTGTAATAATTCTTCAATCTGCTGTTGACGTAGCGCATTAATCGCAGGAATTAAAAAGCGTTGCTCGGGATATTTTTGATGTAGGATCTGAGCCGCATCCAAGACCACAGGGCCAAGGCGCTCCACCTCTCCTTTACGACTTCCTGGTAATAACGCGATATAATGTTGATCCAGATCCAAGCCCAACGCCTGCTTGCCCGCTTCGACTGGATTATCAAGCGGCAACTCCATCGCCAAAGGGTGGCCCACAAAGGCTGCCGGCACATTGAATTTCTTATAAAAAGTTTTTTCAAAAGGAAATAAACACAGCACCAAATCAATCGAGGCGCGAATCCCATGTACTCGCCCTTGGCGCCATGCCCAAACCGAGGGGCTGACATATTGAATGGTTTTGGTCGGGAGTTGTTGCTGTTTGATACTTTTAGACAGTCTGAGATTAAAATCAGGTGAATCAATCCCGATAAACACATCAATCGGTTGTTCACTCCAGCGCTGCACCAATCCATCTCGGATCGCATAGAATTTCTTTAAGTCTTTCAATACTTCGACGATGCCCATCACCGCAAAATCGTCCATCGAATACAGGCTATGAAAGCCTTCTGCGATCATTTGTGGACCGCCGACCCCTTCAAACTCAACATCCAAACCACGTTCTCGAAAACGACGCATCAACTTCACGCCAAGTGTATCGCCAGAAACTTCACCAACGACGATCCCAATCCGGAGTTTTCGACTCATGCAGTAACTCCCCTTATTCAATGCTGCTTCTTTCAATTTACAATTGCTATTTTTCAATGTCGCGATATTAGCACACGCCCTCTGGAACTGAGTGTATTTATCCCCGAGCACAGTTGCTCAATCGTCCGCACTTTAGCACATAGTCGGCAAACCCTTGCGCAAACGGCATCAAGCTGAATCATCACCAATCGTCTACTTTATCATTTTTTCGCATATATAAATCTACAATCAAGACAACTCCTCGATTTAAAAAACAATAACATAAGCAAAATTTCAGCAATTAATCAGCAATAGCTCATGCTCGGTCCAATCGAATTTATACTCGCAGGCGTTTTAGTCGGTTTTTGTGTCGGTATCACTGGCGTGGGCGGTGGTTCACTGATGACGCCGATCTTGATCGTGTTATTTCGAATTGAACCACATATTGCCATTGGCACCGATCTGCTCTATGCCGCAATCTCCAAATTTTGTGGCTCTCTGGTGCATGCCCAAAAACTTAACATTGTGTGGCCAATCGTTATTTGGCTCGCACTGGGCAGTATCCCAGCATCCATCATCACGCATGGGTTGGCGGATACTTACCTAAGCCAATCCGCCAGCTATAAAGTGCTATTGACCAGTGTGCTTGGCTTTATGCTGACACTGACTGGCATTTCGATTGTATTTCGTCGGCAGATTGAAAGTTTCTTTCATCGCAAACAGCACCACATACAAGCGCCCACAGAAATGACGCCGCAACTGTCGATACCACTGACTGGGCGACGCAAACGATATGTATTGCTGATGGGGGTTGTATTAGGTGTGTTTGTGACCCTCTCCTCGGTGGGTGCTGGAGCCTTTGGGATCATGGCTTTGATTCTGATGTTTCCGCAACTGCCCATGATCCGTATTATTGGCTCTGACGTGGTTCATGCGGTGATCCTAACTGCCGTGGCCGGCTTGGCGCATATGTCATCTGGCAATGTTGATTTTCATTTGTTGGGTTGGTTATTACTCGGCTCAATTCCGGCGATCATCGTCGGCACCTTAATCAGCTCTCGTCTCCCCGAACAACTGATCCGACGCATTTTGGGCATCACCTTGTTTGCACTCGGAATTCATTTTATCGTGTCACCCACTCAGCATCCGAGCGTGCAAAAAGCACAGACGGCTTATACCCAAAGCGCTGAGCAAAATACGCTGTTCGACCCAAGAAAGACTTAAAATCTATGGATATAGCGAATTTAATGTGATTTTTAATCACAAAAGCCACAATGAATCGTGTTATATTCAGGCAACTAAAATACTTTTGTATAATCTAATACCAGTGACGGCAATGAATACAGTTAAGTCAAATTCTCTTATCCAGTCTGACATCGATGATGTTAACGTTC
>JASLIY010000323.1 GCA_030152675.1 Acinetobacter sp. | reverse complement strand
GTATCCGTTTGAAGATGGGGTTTGGATTACAGAGGGATGGACTGACTCTTATGATGCAATCACAGACTGATGCTGTGCGCTCTCAAAGCTCTTGGCCTGCACAACGGGAAATTGATGTGCAGCGTGATCAAATGCCGGATTAGGCCAGAGGTCTTGCATCGGGATTTTGACATCCAATGCTAAAGGCAGTTTTTTCGGATTCCACTGCATCTGATCGAGATCAATGCCCCATGCGATCAAGTCGATGTCTAAACTGATCTGATGCGAAGGTCGCACTCGCCCTGACGCTGTTTCCATTTTTTTTAGCGTATCGATCAGCGCATCTACAGTCAGGCTACTTTTGAGGAGGCAGGCGCCATTCCAATAATCCGCACCAATCGCATCGCGGCATGGGATCACGTAAATATTGGAAAATGTCACCACACCTAAGCGCTGTAGTTCGGTATAGACCTGCTCGAAATGCGGGCGTGGATCGAGATTACTCGCCAGTGCAAGGGCGAATATCGTTTCGGTGGCGTTCAAGACGAATTCCTACGGCTTTGGCTTGGGCAATAATAGCGGGTTTGCGAATCGTGATCGCAATCGAGTCGATCGCAGCAAACTGATCAAACAATGTTTCAAGTACCAGTTGTGCCGCATGTTCCAGCATCTTTGGCTGTGCCTGTTGAATCGTTTCAGTCGCCAAATCACAGATCTGGGCATAATTCAGCGTATCTTCAAGCTCATCCGATGCGGCAACTTGCTTTAAACAGGTATATACGGTCAGATCTAGAGACAAAGGCTGGGTGATTTGACGTTCCCATGTAAAACAGCCGACCACTGTGTCAACGTTTAAACCTTCAATGATGATTGCATCCATGATCACTATCCCATTCGTCTCATCAAGGTGAGGCATTTTCAATTCTGCCACTTTAAAAATCCATAACCCCGCCAATCAGATTGGCGGGGTATGACCACGGCGGCTATCGCGTGGTCGAGCGTCTATCCTGAACCGAGCTTAGTGCTTCAGCAACTGTACTGGTTCCAAATTTTGCACCATTTGTAACCGTTGGTCAGCATAAATATCAGTATAGGGTGCGAGAACGCGCATAAAGCGATCAAAATACAACATTTGCTTGAATAACAAAGCAAAATCTCGTGGGAAACGGATGCCATGACGCTCACCGACAGCCACCATTTCCATCATAATGTCATTCAGATCTGCAGGATTGGAAGACAAGATTTGTTGTGGGTCCGCCAAGATCATGCCACTAAATAAACGTTCCAAGTCACTGGCCAACACAGCGGTGTCGATCTGTTGATCGGTCATGCCCATTTTCAACATGTTTTCAGCCATACGACTGTAGTCTGTGTTTTGTAAGGCATCCATAAAGGCCATACAGGCAGTCCAGACTTGCGGGTTGAGTTGACCGACGATCCCAAAGTCGATAAAACCAATGCGGCCATCTTCGAGCAACATCAGATTGCCGGCGTGTAAATCCGCATGGAAGCTTTTACACATCATCAGGCTACCAAACCACGTGTTCATTGCACTGATCAAGACCTGCGACGGATCTTTGCAATGCTGCTTGACCACGTCGAAATCCGTTAATGGCACGCCATATAAACGCTGCATGGTCAACACACGACGCGTCGAATACTGATGATAGACTTTAGGCGCCGTGGCGACTTGGTTGTTGGTGGCCTGTAGATACTCAACAAAATCATCCAAGTTTCGTGCTTCTTCGATGAAATCAACCTCACGAATCATACGTGATTTGATCTCTTCCACGATATCGGCCAATGAGGCAAATTTGATCTTCGGAACGGCTTTTTCCAAAATCTTGGCTGACCAATGCAAGACATTGAGATCCGTATATAAAATGGTTTCTACCCCAGGCTTTTGCACCTTGATCACCACGTCTTCACCGCTCACCAACTTGGCTGCATGCACTTGAGCAATCGAGGCCGAAGCCAGTGGGGTTTGTTCGATTGAGGCAAAGATTTCGCTCAAATCACGTCCAGCAAACTCAGCATCCAACACTTGTTGCACATAACTAAATGGCATCGATGGCGTTTGATCTAAGCAACCTTGAAATTCCTCGACATATTCTCGTGGAAATAAAGACGGTGTGCTGGCAATAAACTGACCCAATTTAATATAGGTAGAGCCCAGTGATTCAAAGGTTTCGCGCATCAGTTTGGCATTACTCGGCTTCTCTGTCGCGTATTTAATCCCCGCTCGGGCAGCGATGACCGCAGTCTCACCGATACGCCCTAAGGAGCGTAAGCCATCCAATAACATATTTTTTTTCATAGGATTGATATACACATAAATGAATGCAGTTTAACAAAGAATTAGACTTTGCTGTTTGATCTTGATGAACATATTGGACATTGATCATCTTTTTCAAATTGGAGTAAGCGTTGACGCATGCTCAGACCATCCCACAATAAAAGTTTTTGTTTTAATGGGGTTTTGCCTAAACCTAGATACAGCAAGGCATGATGTGCTTGTAAGGCAGCCATGACATTCGGGGTGGTCGCCAACACGCCAGAGTCAGCGCAACGTAAACCTTCATCCGCCTGTTGTGCCGTGCTGTCGGAATTTTTTGGAAATAAACACTGATAACAAGCCGACTCGCCTTCGACCATGAGCAACTGGCCTCGAAAAGCAATAGCGGCAGCGCTGATCAATGGCACCTCAGCCTGCTGGCAAAATTGATTGACCAGATAACGGGTACTAAAGTTATCACAACCATCCAGGACCAGATCTTGAGCCGCGATATATGCGGCGGCATTGTCTTGATCCAAGCGCGCCACCACCGCCTCGACATCAATATGCGGATTGATCTGAGTCAAGCGTTTTGCCAACACTTCAGCCTTATACATGCCCAGATCGGCACTGCTATAGGCAATTTGACGTTGTAAATTACTGACTTCAATACGATCCGCATCAATCAGTGTGATCTTGCCCACACCAGCACGTGCCAATAATTCCGCACAGCTACAGCCGATTCCCCCGGCACCCACGATCAAGATATTGGCCAGTTTTAGTTTTTCCTGTGCCTCAAGATCCCAGCCTTCCAACAAAATTTGACGGCTATAGAGATGCATTTCAGCATCACTTAACTCAAAACTTGAGTCAAAGTTATCCGCTAAGGCGAAGTTGCTATCGAGCTGATCTATCACGTATGAATCCTTGGAAATGAATGGCTTTTGATGGCTGCTGACAGGCTTAAAGGTGGATCAAGTGTCAATAGCCGCTAGGATTATAAAGAAATTTTGACGATTCGACAGCAGCTGTCGGTGCTGGATAGGAAAACTGGCTGTTAAATCATCGATGGTGTATTCAATATGACCTAACACCCTATCTAAGAGATAATCTTGCTCAGTTAAAATCTGCTGCTGACTACACTGTGATGCGTGATTCTGTTTTATAAGTTTCTTATGTTTTTGACGCTGTTGCGCTTGAAACTCAATGCCTACTCATAAACCATCTGCATCAGTATTTGAAAACGGCGCATTTCGACCGTGTCATGGTCTTAGTCTATGATCTGTTAACTGCGTGCATATTCCTGTATAAGCCTACCGTCTATTCCTATTAGTAGCCTACCTGCGTATTCTTATCCAGCTGAACACTAAGTGGCGCACTTTACTGGACACTGATTCTTCTTTTACTTGGACAGTAAGATTCTTTACTTATTATTAGTCCACAGATTTGACTCTAAGAAGATGCAAGATAAACACATGTTTGTCTGTCAACACTGCAAATGGTTAGCGTGTGCATTCTTATATGAGATGGACAGATAAATAGTTATTGATCTAGAAAAAATAAATCAACTTATTTTAAAATAAGTCACATCATACAATTAAGACCATTTATTTTGAAAATCTGCACCTGCTGAATTTGGTGTTATTG
>JASLIY010000283.1 GCA_030152675.1 Acinetobacter sp. | reverse complement strand
AGCTTTCTCGGCAGCAGCTTTTTCAGCAGCAGCTTTCTCGGCAGCAGCTTTTTCAGCAGCAGCTTTCTCGGCAGCGGCTTTCTCGGCATCAGATAAGATAGGTGGATTTATAGCTTGTGTTGAGTGACTTCCACCACTGCTACATGCAACAAGACTTAATGCTAAAATAGTGCTAGCACTTACTTTTGATAAATTTGTGAAAGACATTTATTCCCCGTCAATAAATTTTATTTTAAACAAAACAACTACACTTATATTACATTAAATATATTTTTAATTGGGATGAATAAGTGGCGAATGGAGAGAGCCAGCGTTTTAAAAGAACAAAAAAAATTATTACCGATCTATATCTTTAATTGTTTTATTCAGTTTTTCTAAATATCAGGGAATAAGTTTTTTTTGAGATTTTTAAATTAAATCCAAAAAAACTGCAGTTTTGCTTTGATATTTGAAAAATATATCTAACAGATAGGGCTTTATGCATAAATATGTTTGATTGATATATTTTTTAAAAATCTCAATTTATAATTTTATTTAGCTGAGGTGAATAATGAGCGAACTAATTAGTATTTAAAGTGGTGTTTAATATATAGTCATATAGATTGATATGTGCTGAGGTCATTAGATGCTACTTGGTGTTAGTTTGCCAAAAGTGATCCTATTTCACGACAAATGAAAGAGTATGCGAGCATAAAAAATAAACTAAGTTATTATGCCTGATACGAGATTTTGTGATTTATTAACTGCGACTCATCCATGTGTTAGATTTGAAATATATGAAAACCTTATCTTCTTTAGCGCTCATGGGGTGTACGGCCTCTGCTGCAATCAATTTAATCAGCTATTTCCTTGATTCTGCATTTTTATTTGTACTTGCTAGTTTGCTTATTATTCCATTGCTCATTACCGCAATTGGTGCGATTTCGACAATAAAAGAATTTGATTTTGATACCCTCACGGTTATTTTATTTCTGCACGCTTTGATTGTATTTTGGGTCAGTATGAATCTTCTTGGAGATTATCAGGTCGAAACCGATGGTTTGGGATATGCGCTGAAAAGTAAATCAGCATTTATCCGTGAAGCGACTGTAGAAGAATATAAATTATATAAAAGTCGTACAGCGAGATTGATGAGCGCATATGCATTGTTCTTTTTTTACGCATTTTATGTGGCAATAAAATCCGCACTTTCCCAATCTATTGAAGTGCCCGAAGCAACACATGATAATGTCTAGGCAATGTTTTATTGCGGTTTAGAAATAGAATAGGAATAATTTTTTGAGAAATTTATTACTTGTATTTTTATGATTGCTCAGTGCTATAGCTTCTGCCTCTGAAAAGAAAATATCATCAGTGAAATGGGACAAAGTCCCTCAATTTTATTGAGCTAAAGTTGTAGTGATTTAATGTCAGAGGAATTCAAACCTATGCGCTGATAAATCGCTTATTTCAGAACGAGATATAAGATTGATCCGCTTTTTGATTGGCATCCTTACCCTGTACATGAATACAGCACGCCACCTATTCCAAATACTATCAAGATGGTGATGATGATACTTACGGTATTCTTATGCTTGTGATCTACTTTCTTTGATGAAATTCCAATCACACCAGCCACAATTAGAAAAACTATGCTTATCAAGAGGATAAGAGCCAGAGTCAATCCATGATTAATATTAGCCGCACTAATCATTCTTATATTTCCTTTCTCGTGTTATTCCCAAGTAGAAATGACCACCTTTAAATTAAATAGAAATATCTTATATCGATATTTCTAAGTCAAGCACAGGACTTAAATTTGGTTCAGGTACCACTGCTTTCTGAGCTTTACGATGTGGCACTTTTTGAGATCTGGAACGTTTATTTTACTTTGTTATATTTTCATACTGTTGTTGAATATGCACCCATAGCGATGTTTGTTTTTCAACCACTTTATCTGCTTTTCAAGGCTTTAAAATGAATACGCAGTCGTGATGGGCTTGTTCTATTTGACCTATACTGAATCTTGTCGCAAATACATAATAATAGGGATTCAGGATGAATATGAGACAGGATTGGGAAACACATCAAATTTCAAACCAGTATGACGAGTTGGTAGATCAGAACTTATTTGAAACTGATCGCATCTTAGCTGAGATATTAGCGCGTTATGGCAGTCAGGATCAGGCACTATTGAGTGGCTTGGCTCAACAGGCTGGATCATCGCAATATTATGCTTATGCGGATCAGGCCAATCGCCATCCGCCGATCTTACACAGTTTTGATGCCCGTGGGCGACGACTCGATCAACTTGAGTTTCATCCGGCGTGGCATCAGTGGATGGCACTCAATCGTCAATATGCCGTGCATGCCTATCCATTTGTCAAACCCCAGCAGCCACAAGCATGGTTGAATTGGGCAGCGCGTTTCTTTATCAGTGGTCAAGTGGAGTGCGGCAATCTCTGTCCCAATGCCATGACGCTGGGCAGTATTCCGTTATTGCAACGCGAACCTGATTTATGGGCTCAATTGGGCGAAAAGTTGCTCTCTACTGAATATGATCCACGTGATTTGCCGATTGCGGAAAAAGCCTCGATCTGGATCGGCATGGGCATGACTGAAAAGCAGGGCGGATCGGATGTACGCAGCAATCAAACCTTGGCGCGTCCGATGACTGAACGTGGTCGCGGTCAAGCTTATCTGTTGACGGGGCATAAATGGTTTTTCTCGGCACCGATGTCCGATGCGCATTTGGTGGTGGCACAGACTGAGTTGGATGGACTGGCCTGTTTCTTTGTGCCGCGTTGGCGAGAGGATGGCAGTAAAAATAATATTCATATCCAACGTTTAAAAGACAAAGTGGGCAATCGCAGTAACTCGAGTTCAGAGGTCGAGTTCAAAGATGCCTATGGCATCATGATCGGTGAGGCAGGGCGCGGTATTGCCACAATCATCGAGATGGCCAACTATACGCGTTTGACCTGTTCGGTCGGGTCGAGTGCCATGTTAAGACAGATGTTGGTGCAGTGTATTGCCTATACCCGTCAGCGTCAGGCATTTGGCAAGCCCTTGGCTGAGCAGCCTTTGATGCAAGCGGTATTGGTGGATTTGGCGCTCGAAACCGAAGCCGCAACGCAGCTGAGTTTTTATTTGGCACATTGCTATGATCAGGATGATGCGCTGGCGCAGGCATGGCGACGCATCATGACTCCAGCAGCTAAGTTTTGGGTCTGTAAGCGTGCGGTGGAACTTTCTGGAGAGGCAATGGAGGTCTTTGGCGGCAATGGCTATGTCGATGAGGGCATCATGGCGCGGATCTATAAGGAAGCGCCTGTAAATAGTATCTGGGAAGGCTCGGGCAATATCATGTGCCTCGATGTGTTGCGCGCCATGCAACGTGAACCAGTGGCGTTGCAACTGTTATTGCAGTCTTTTGCTACGCAGGCACAACAGGATGTGGTGTTATGCGCTGAGTTCGAAGACTTGTCACAGTTACTTCAACGCCTGAGTCTAGATCAGATGCAGTTTATGGCGCGTAGCTTGGTTAGTCGTTTAGTGATCTTGGCGCAAGCCATCCTACTCAAGCAACATGCTCCTGACTTTGTATCTCATGCATTTATTCAATCACGTTATAGCGGTTTTCATGGCACGGTGGTGGGCATGCTGAGCAGTACAGATCTTGATGTGGATCAGATCCTAAACCGTGCATTGCCTGTTGAGTCTTAGCTTGCTGCTGCGACGGTGGAGTCTGTGTAGCCACTTGAAGTGGCTTGCATTTTAGTGCAAAAGGCATACAATTATCCTCCGCATCGGCTCAGATGCGGCGATCATCGATCAACAGTGATTTATGTTGGTGCTTGTTGATGAACGAGTAGAGATCACTGTGGTGGATGACTTAAAAATCACAACACAATGACAGGTGAATCAGATGGCCAAAGCCAAGAAAAAACCACAATTGGTGGAGCATAACTTCGTTGCCAAACACATGCATGAAGTCAATAAAAGTCAGGTATTTGTAGACCGTAAGAAAGATCTCAAACGCGGTTATCAAAAACATAAGCAAGGGCGAAATTCCATGGAAGATCGCCCTTTTTATTGCCTTGCAATTGCCTGTTAATACAAACGTTTAGACACTCAGCATACGTGAAGATTTCACCATATCTGCCAAACCGTGAGTTTTAAAGTGGTATTCCATCCAACTTTGCACGATCAGCGGATTATTCATTTTTAATACTTGTTCCAATAGCGTTTGCGCATCGGTCATGGTGATATGACAAATCGCCTTACGAACCCGCAAGATATTACTCGAACTCATAGAAAGGGTATTGAAGCCCATCGCCATCAACAAGATCGCCGACAACGGATCGCCCGCCATCTCCCCGCAAATACTGATCGGCTTATTATATGTGTGACACTCTTTGACTAGACGCTGTAAAGCACGCAGTACGGATGGGTGGAAATGTGAATACACACTGGACACACGTGGATTATTGCGATCAACAGCCAATAAATACTGAATTAAATCATTGGAACCGACCGAGAAGAAGTCAACCAATTCAGCGAATTCTTCAATTTGTAAAAGCACGCTTGGCACTTCAACCATGATGCCGATTTTAGGCTTGGTGATTTTGACATCTTCTTCCGCTTGTACTGCAAGCCAGTCACGCTCTAGCAGATACAGCGCTTCTTCAACCTCACTGACACTGGTCACCATCGGCAACAAGATATGCAAATTGTTTAAGCCAATACTGGCTTTGAGCATGGCACGGATTTGTGAGGAAAAAATTTCTGGATGATCAAGGGTAAATCGAATGCCACGCCACCCCAAGGCAGAGTTTTCTTCTTCGATGGCAAAATAAGGCAAATCCTTATCCGCACCAATATCTAAGGTTCGCATCACCACAGGTTTGTTGGCGAAGTGACTCAGTTGCTGACGATAGATGGCGCGTTGTTCTTCTTCACCAGGAAAGCGATCACGTAACATAAATGGGATTTCAGAACGGTACAGCCCCACGCCTTTGGCACCACGCTGTACACCGCGTACGACATCGATCATCAGGCCGGTATTTACAAACAGTTTGACTGCCACACCATCTGGTGTGATCGCGTCTTTGCTTTCATATTGTTTGAGATCTTTGGCGATCTGTTCTTCTTCTTTTTGAATCTCTTTATAACGTTGACGTAGGCGTCGAGGTGGATTGACAAATACTCGACCTTGATAGGCATCTACGATCAGTTCGACATCATCGAGCGTGTGAATCGGCAGTTCGGTGACGCCGACCACCGTGGGAATACCCAGCGCACGCGCCACGATAACCATATGTGAGTTGGCCGCGCCTTCGGTGGTGACAATGGCCGCGATTTTACCGACGGGGAGCTCAACCAAAGTGGCTGTACTGATTTCCTCACCGATCAAGATGCTATCAGAGCTAAGTTCTTTATGGCTGGAGTCGGCTTCTTGTAAGGAGGCCAAAATGCGGCGTCCTAGATCTTTTAAATCCGAAACGCGTTCACGTAAATAATCATCTTCCATCTGTGCAAACAGCGCGATGTGGCGATCCATGACACGCTTGACCGCACCTTGTGCCCAATGGCCTTCGCGGATTAATTCTTTGATCTCGGCGGGGAGGGCATTCTCATCCAACATTCTGAGAAACACGCTAAACAAGGCGCGTTCTTCGGACATCAGCGAGTCGAGCATTTTCTGGTCGAGTGATTGAATGTCGACTCGCACCGACTCAATCGCTTGGTCCAGTAAGATGAGTTCTTCACTAATATCATCGGCTTCACGATCCGGCACTGCAGCCAAATCAGCCAAAGGATAGAGAATAATGGCACGACCCAGCGCGATGCCACCTGCACCAGAGGCACCTTGAAAGGTTTTATAGGTTTGGGCATTGCTGCTGGGTTTGCGAAAGACATCGATATTGCCGACTGCATGTGCATGTGCGATGACGCCGGACAATTGTGCACAGAGGGTGACCAAAAAGGATTCGGCAGCTTCGCTAAAGTCTTGGGATTCTTTGTTTTGAACCACCAACACCCCCATTACTTTACGGCGATACATCACTGGTACGCCCAAGAATGAGTTATATATTTCTTCGCCGGTCTCAGGGAAATAAGCAAAGCGATCATGCTTGGAGGCATGCTCTAAGTTGACGATTTCTTCGCGTTGCCCCACTAAGCCAACCAAACCTTCGCCCACTTGTAAGGCAACGTTACCCACCGATTCGGGGTTTAAGCCCTTGGTCGCCATGAGCAAATAGCGTTGATTGCGCTCATCCAATAAGTAGATGGAACATACATCAACATGCATTGCTTCAGAGACTTGGGTGACCATGATCTCTAAGGAGTCATGCAAACTGACGGACGTATTGATTTCTTGAACAATTCGTCTCAAAGTATCCAGTTGCATGTTTGACATCGACGTCAACTCCTTAAAGTTTTAGCTTTTGTG
>JASLIY010000275.1 GCA_030152675.1 Acinetobacter sp. | reverse complement strand
ACGCAAATGGCTGAAAGTCGAGCCAGAAAATCGCGACGAGTTACTAAAATTAGTACAAGATTCACGACGTTTTTTAGAATCCGATACGGTGGCAATGCTTGAAGGCGTATTAGATTTACAAG
This sequence comes from Acinetobacter sp., assembly GCA_030152675.1. GTDB lineage: Bacteria > Pseudomonadota > Gammaproteobacteria > Pseudomonadales > Moraxellaceae > Acinetobacter. The sequence goes on along the minus strand of JASLIY010000275.1, from coordinate 9,577 downwards.
CAACCAAAATTCGTGAAGTCATGACCCCGCGTACTGCGATGGTCAGTCTTCAAGAAGATGATCAATTACTTGAAATTTTGCATGTACTCATCGAGTCTGCACATTCGCGTTTCCCAGTATTTTCATCCGATCAACCCGACAATGTGGTCGGCATGTTGCTCGCCAAAGACCTGTTGCCCTTCCTCACCGAAGGCAGCTCGCAGGTTGATATCCGTGTCTTGATGAGACAACCATTGTATGTCCCTGAAAGTGCTCGCTCTGATCAAGTGCTGCGTATGCTCAAAAACACCCAAAATCATATTGCGGTGGTGATTGATGAATATGGCACCACCTCAGGTCTGGTGACCTTAGAGGACATCTTGGAAGAGATCGTGGGTGAAATCGAAGATGAACATGACAATGCTGATGAAGAAGGTCAATTTATCACCCCAACCCAAGATCATAGCAACAGTTGGTTGGTGCAAGCCCTAACACCGATTGAATATTTCAACTCCTTTCTCGATGCTGATTTCTCAGACGATGAAGTTGAAACAGTCGGTGGTTTATTGCTACAAAAGATTGGTTTAGTGAGTGATCTACAAGGTCAGGTGGTGGAGCTAGAAAACTGGCAATTCACTATCACTGAAGCCGATTCACGCAGTATTCATTTGATACGAGCAGTGCGTCAATGAGAAATTTTTTTAGTAAAAAGTTTCCCTCCCCAGCCAATGCCGCACCTCTTGCTTTGATTTATCCCTTGCTGATCTCGATGATTTCAGGTGCCGTGTTTAGCTTTGCACTGGCTCCCTTTCATTGGTGGTGGTTGGCGATCTTATCTCCAGCTTTGCTCTATGCCTGCCTCAGACAACGCTCAGCCAAACACGCCTTTGTGATTGGCTGGAGTTATGGCTTTGGCCTATGGTTTGTTGGGGCATTTTGGTTATACACCTCGATCCATGTCTACGGCGAAACCAATGCCATCCTCAGTGTGCTGATGATTGTGATCATGGCGCTGGTGATGGGACTGTTTAGCGCTGTGCAATGTTGGCTCTATCGCCGTTTTTTCCCAGAAACTCCACTGACCTTTGCACCCCTGTGGGTGCTGTTTGAGTGGGCCAAAACTTGGGTCTTTACGGGCTTCCCTTGGTTGTTCGCAGGTTATGCCTTTACCGAACGCTTCTTGGATCACTATGCGCCGTTATTTGGCGTGTTCTCAGTCTCTTTCGTGGTGATTATTCTGGCCTGTATCTTGGTCGAGTTACTACGTAAACGCTGGTTCTGGGCTGTACCCGCTGCGGTCTTTATCTTGGGCGCATGGGCAGCATCCGCGATTCAGTTTGTGACACCTAAAACCGAGAAGCCGCTCAGTGTTTCCTTGATCCAAGGTAATATTCCACAAGATCAAAAATGGTTATTAGACAAGCAAAAAGATACGCTCGATATTTATGAGCAACTCAGTCAAAGCGAATGGGGTCGTGATCTTATTGTTTGGCCGGAGTCTTCGATTCCGATGTTTCAGCTCGATGTGAAGCCCTTTCTCGACAAGATCAGTCAACAAGCGGAGCAATCAGGTTCAGCCTGGGTCACGGGGATTCCGTATTTTGATCTAGAGCAATCCATCGCACAAGGTCATCCGATTTCCTATAACACCATGATGGCCGCTGGCGCAAGTTCGGGTCTGTACAAGAAACAACGTCTGGTGCCTTTTGGTGAATATATTCCGTTATCTGGCATGCTCAGTTGGGTGTTGCCAGCACTGCAAAATGATCCCTCGATGAGTGGTTTTAGTCGTGGTCCAACGCAACAATCGCCTTTTCATATCAAAGGCCATGTTTTGGCTGCTGCGATCTGCTATGAAGTGGCCTATCCCAATCTGACGCGACGCAATGCTGAAGACAGTGATTATTTGGTGACGGTCTCCAATGATGCATGGTTTACCGGGACGGCAAGTCCATGGCAACATCTGCAAATGGTGCAAATGCGTGCCAAGGAAAATGGTCGCTGGATTATTCGTGCCACCAATACTGGTGTCAGTGCCTTCATCGATGAACAAGGTCATATCGTCAAACAAGCGCCTGTAGATCAGCGGGCGATCTTGCGTGGCGAGTTGCCTGCGATGCAGGGACAGACATGGTATAGCCGTTTCAGTGATTGGCCGATCTTGATCTTTGCGGGCTTATTACTGTTACTCGGTTGGTTTCATCGACCACGTGTTGTGGATGTGTCCTTTAAGTCACGTCGCTAAAAGGTAAAACCAAACGCAACATGAAAAAGCCCCGATCACGCAATGTCATCGGGGCTTTTCTATCTGTACGGCCTGTACAGCTTTATCTGTACTGCGTCATGCTGACTAAATTTTGCTTGCTAAATACGACATCAAACTCATGAGAAATAACATCGGTACATGGCGATAGACTTGAACCACACGGCGTTCAAGTGCTGTTGATTCGGGTTCTTGTGTAAGCTTTAAATTCTGTGCCCACAAGGCACACATAAATCCTAAAATACTCAATGCACTAAATAAACTAATACTGACAAAACCAATAATAATTTGACTCGCACCTTCAGTGCTTTGCCACAGTTGATGTAAACCATGTGCAGCAGGAAGTAAGGCGATGATCAACAGTACAGATTTAAGCATTGAAGTGTGAAACTGATTAATCTCATCCGACAAAAATAATGCTTTCATATGATCCTCCTGAGCAACGTCTGCATCCTGCGGTCTATTATGAGAGCTTTAATTTAAATGAAAAGTCTATTTTTATCCATATTGAAAGTTTGTTGTAACCATTACATATAGGAATAATTCTTATTATAAATCGCATCTGAGGTTTTTATTTTTTAGCTATAAAATACAATAACTTATATATTAACACCTTATTGATAAGGATTATCACTTCACTCAGGATTTAGTAACCCGATAAAGTGAAGTGATTATTTCCATAACTCAATATTTAATATCAAATTATTTTAAGCTCACCTCTTGGAACTTTAAATGCGTGCTTTCAAACTTCACCCCAAGGCTCAAGGCTGATAATAAATATCGGCGTCATTGCCTTCACCGCCTTGTTTGCCATCGGCACCGAAAGAATATAAGTCAAAACTACGACCTTCCGAACCTGGGATCACATACTGAATATCATTGTCCCAACTGTCTTTCGGATAACCACCTTTCACGTATCCGCCCGGCAACCAATTTTTTGCAGTCGCAGGTTGCGTGACCAAGGCATTTAATCCGCCCTCTTGACTGCTTGGATAATGATTGTTGTCCAATTTATATTGATCCAGCGCGCCAGCAACGCCTTTTAAGGTAATTTTCGTGGTGTCGACTTTGGCTTTTTCGCCACGGCCCATAACGTTTGGCACCACCAATACCGCCAATACGCCTAAAATAACGATCACTACCATAACCTCTATCAGCGTAAAGCCTGATTGTTTGCGTCGTTGAATCCTAGCTTGCATTTCTTCTCTCTCTTTGAGCATACGCTTTTAAAAAACTATCACTTGAAACAAGTAAATTGAAACACCTCACCCCAATCAATACATCATGACGTGGGTCTAAATCATATTATTCATATTCACAATCGGCAGCATGACGGCGATCACGATCACCAAAACAATACCGGCCATAAATACCAACATCAGCGGCTCAAGTAAAGCCAATAAGGTGGAAATAAAGGTGGTCACTTCACGATCTTGCATGTCCGAGGCGCGCTTCAACATACGATCTAATTCACCTGAAGCTTCACCACTTTTGATCATTTGTACCATCATTGCCGGGAAATAACCACAGCGATCCAATTGGGTTGCCAAGTTGCCACCTTCGATGACTTTTTCAGCAGCAACGTTGATCGAATCACGGATCACCCAGTTATTACTCACCGCCGCACCAATCTTCAAGGCATCCACCAAAGGCACACCGGATTGGGTCAAAATCGACAAGGTACTGGCAAAGCGCGCTGAGTTTATACCACGCGATAATTTACCAAATAATGGCAATTTGAGCACTAATCGGTCAAACGCATAATGTCCTGAAGATGTTTTCAAAAAACGGGCAAATAACAACACACTTAAGATCGAACCCACGATTAAAAACGGCCACGCATGCCGAATAAAATCACTGGCCTTCATCAAGGTCACGGTGATCCACGGCAAGGCCTCTTTACTTTGATCAAAGGTCTTGACGATATCCGGCACCACAAAGGTCATCAACCCCATCACGATGGCAAATGACATCAGCATCAAGATGATCGGATAGATCATGGCACCTTGGATTTTCTTTTGCATGGCAAAGCGGTTTTCGGTGTAGTCCGAAAGCTGATCCAAGATCAGATCCAAATGTCCGGAACGTTCGCCCGCCGCAATGGTGGCGATATACAAATCTGGAAAACGACTGGCTTGTTGCATCCCCTGCGCAAGCGTGTGCCCTTCAAGCACTTTGCCGCGTACTGAGAGCATCAGGTTACTGACGTGCGGCTTTTCATTCTGTTTGGCCACGGCACGCAATGCTTCCTCAAGCGGAATCGCAGCAGCAACCAAAACGGAAAGTTGGCGGGTCATCAGCGCCAGATCATAGGCACTGAACTTTTTTTGGAACCAGCCGGAGCTTTGATTTTTATCTTTGCTTTCAACTGCATCCACGCTTACTGGGATCCAGTCTTTATCACGTAATTGTTGTCGAACTTGACGGGCTGAGTCGCCTTCAAGTACCCCTTTGTGTTGCTTCCCTGAAGCATCGAGCGCGGTAAATTGATATGCTGGCATTATGATGCTCTAATTGTCCCTGTCGTTATCCCAATCTCTTTATTTAAACAGTTGCGTCTAACCATGAAAATCAGCCATATTCTTCATTATTTCACCTTTTAAATTATTCAAATACTTTAACATAAGCCATCCATCCTCACGTTATGATTTCACTTTAACTCGTTCAGCATTCACTATGTCAAATCCACCAACACCCACACCCAGCCCTGAACATTACCGCATCCGTGTGGCAGTCCCTGTCCACATCAACGACTGTTTTGACTATCTTGTCACTGCACAACAATACGCACAGCTCAGTCCTGGCACCCGAGTCGCCGTGTCATTTGGGCGACAAAACCTCATTGGCGTTGTGGTTGAAAAACTCCCCTTAGATGAACCGCTGAATCCCAAATTTCGCCTCAAGGCCATCGATCACATCTTGGATGATCGCGCTATTCTAAATCCCCAAGTTTTAACTTTGTTGACATGGTCTGCACAATATTATCAATTTCCCATTGGCGAGGTGATTCAAACCGCACTGCCTAGCTTACTGCGTCAAGGTAAACCTTATAACTTACTTGCCAGAGTATGGAAAGTTTTGGACATGGCCGCAGACGCCAAATTGAAGCGTTCCGAAAAACAAAGAAATGCCTATAAAATTTTAAAACTACATCCGCAAGGCAGCTTAGAACATATCCTCAATCTCAGCGGGGTCGAGACTGCCACGCTCAAAGCCTTAGAGAAAAAAGACATAGTTTGCTGTGACTTAGAACCGCAAGACTTTAAACCTGAGCCGGTACAAATGGCACAAATGCCGTTGACCGCCAACCCCGATCAACAGCATGCCATCGAACAAATATTGAAAGCCAAAAATAAATATCAAGCCTTTCTGCTCGATGGCCTGACCGGCAGTGGTAAAACCGAAGTTTATTTACAAGTGATGCAGCAGATCTTAAAACAAGGCAAGCAAGTCTTGGTCTTGGTGCCTGAAATCGGTCTCACGCCACAGACCATCAGCCGTTTTCAGTCACGCTTTCACTGCCATATCGCCTTGCTGCATTCAGGCTTAAATGACACCAAACGCTTACAGGCTTGGCAGTCTGCAGAAACCGGCAAAGCGTCAATCGTGCTGGGGACGCGCTCTGCGATCTACACCCCACTGCCCAATTTGGGCCTGATCATCTTGGATGAAGAACACGACCTATCGTTTAAACAACAAGAAGGCTTTCGTTATCATGCCCGTGATGTGGCACTGTATCGCGCGGCCTTGGCCAAGTGTCCGATCATTTTGGGATCGGCCACGCCGAGCATCGACAGTTACCATTTGGTAGAACAAAACAAGCTCACCGGCCTACAACTCAATCAACGTGCTGGTGGAGCGATCTTGCCCAAGATGCATGTCATTGATTTAAAAGTGGCAAAAAAACAGCATGGCATGAGCCAACAACTCATCGAGCAAATCGGGCAATGTTTGGCACGTAAAGAACAGGTGCTGATCTTCCTCAATCGACGTGGCTATGCGCCAGTGGTACTGTGTGAGAAATGTGCATGGCAGGCCAATTGTCCCCATTGTGATGCGCATTTTACTCTGCACTATCAACCCTATACTCATTTGCACTGTCATCACTGTGGCACCATTCAAACCCTGCCGACGCACTGTCCGGCCTGCCATGAAGACAGCTTAAAACCCATCGGCATGGGAACCGCCAAAGTCGAAGCCAGTTTGCAGGAACTGTTCCCCGATCAAGTGGTGATTCGAGTGGATCGTGACTCCACCAGTCGTGTCGGCAGTTGGCAAAAAATCCAAGATCAAATCCAAACCAGTGAATCTGCGATTTTGCTGGGCACACAAATGTTGGCCAAGGGGCATCACTTTCCTTATGTGACTTTGGTGGCGATCTTGGATATCGACTCTGGCCTACTCAGTGTCGACTTTCGTGCCCCAGAACGCACCGCACAGTTGATCGTGCAAGTGGCAGGTCGTTCGGGACGAGGTGAAAAGAAAGGCGAAGTCTATTTACAAACCCTACGCCCCGACCACCCGCTACTCAACACCTTGATTCACCGCGACTATCGGACTTTTGCTCAGCAGACGTTAACCGAGCGCCGCTTGAGCTTGTTGCCGCCCTATCGCTATGCGGCATTGATTCGCTGTGAATCCAAAAGTCAGGACAACAATCAACAGTTTCTCAAGGACATGACCGACCTGCTACGGCAGCAAGCCACACCGAACGACTTGATTGATATTTGGGGACCGATCCCTGCACCGATGGAACGTAAAGCAGGACGCTATCAAGCACATGTCGTATTATTGTCCTTAGAACGTGCCAAAATGCACTTCTATATCCGGCATTGGTGGCCGCATGTACTGAAAAGTAAAACCGCGGACATGAGAATATCGATTGATATCGATCCGCAAGAACTCAACTAAATGATCAGAAAATGAATCAGCACCCTTCGACTTAGGATCAGTTCATGTCACTGTTACTCCAGATTATTATTTTTTTAGGCTCGGCCTTGATCGTGGTGCCTTTGGCCAAACGTTTGGGACTTCCGACCGTATTGGGCTATTTATTTACCGGCATTCTGATTGGACCAAGTGCGCTAAACTTGGCCGCCAATCCCGAAGCCAGTATGCGTCTGGCCGAGTTTGGCGTCATCATGCTGATGTTCCTGATCGGACTAGAACTGCGCCCACAACGTTTATGGCAAATGCGGCATTCGATCTTTGTCATGGGCAGCAGCCAAGTCATCATCACCGGTGCATTACTCAGTGCCTTGATCTGGCTGATCTTCAAGCTTGAACCGAGCAGTAGCTTTATCTTGGGCTTTGCGCTTGCGCTGTCCTCGACCGCCTTTGTGCTGCAACTCTTGGCTGAAAAACAACAACTCAACAGCAGCTATGGACAACGTTCATTTTCGATCTTGCTATTCCAAGATATTGCTGCGATTCCGCTGTTGGCGATGGTGCCGCTATTTGCCGCAACACAACGCACGCACAACCATGATCTGGCCTATTTTGCGGCGATCATTGCTGCATTCACCGGCCTGTTTTTACTCAGCCGCTATGTGATTCGACCATTTTTCCATTTTGTAGTAAAAAGTGGCGCCAAAGAACTGATCACCGCATTGGGTTTATTCATCGTCTTGGCCGTAGTGCTGTTGATGCAAACCTTGGGGATTAGCATTACCTTGGGTGCATTTTTGACTGGGGTGCTGTTGGCAGACTCTGAGTTTAGACATGAAATCGAAGCCAGTATCAGCCCCTTCAAAGGTTTGTTATTAGGTCTGTTTTTTATGACCGTTGGCATGACCGCGCAGCTACCGTTGTTGCTGAGTATGCCATTGGTGGTGATCGGTGGGGCGATTGCCTTGGTGCTGATCAAAGCCATTGCCATGACAGGGATCGCACGCTTTTATCGTAACGACTGGCGTAACAGCCTCATGCTCGCCACCTGTTTGGCACAAGGTGGGGAATTTGCTTTTGTCATTCTCAATCTCGCCAAAAGTGAACAAGTCCTGACCCAAGCCATTGTCGAACCTGTGACATTGATCGTAACCCTCTCCATGTTGTTAACGCCGGTGTTGTTTTGGTTGGTGTCACGCTTTGTGGTGCCGCACTTTGATCAACAGACTGCTCCGCAATACGATGAAATCCCCAATCAGCATCCACCGGTGATCATTGCTGGTTTTGGACGTTTTGGCCAAATCATTGCTCGACTGACGCGAATGCAGCATTTGCCCTTCACCGCGATCGACAACAATATGCAACGTATTGATTTTGTCCGTCGTTATGATGGAAAGTTATACTATGGCGATGCCACCGAACCTGAGTTACTGCGTGCTGCTGGGATTGCCTCAGCACAGGTCTTTATCTTGGCCATTGATGATGTCGAAGCATCGATGAATATCGCGCGGCATATCCGTTTGAACTATCCGCAACTGACCATTTTGGCACGAGCACGTGATCGTCATCATGTTCATTTGCTTCGAGATTTGGGTGTTTCGCATATCTGGCGTGAAAATTATTTGTCTTCACTGGGCATGGCCTATCGGGCCTTACGCTTGCTGGGCATATCTGAACAGCAGGCGCATAACAGTGTAGAATTGTTCCGAGATTATGATGAACAATTGTTGGCTGAACAGCAGCGCATCTATACAGATGAACAGAAAGTCTATGAAAGTTACCGTAATTTCATCTCAGAGCTAGAACATCTGTTTGAAAGCGATGCACAAGCACGTGCGGCAGAGTTAGACGAAGAAGAGGATCAGCCAGAGGCGCAATCCGAGGGTGCTGCAGCGGCCTTCGATCCTGAGCTCGGCTCACAACATCTGGCTGATCGTATTGATATTCGGCGAAAAGAACACGATTAAGCTGTGACTTCCTTGTGATTTCGAGGAAAGACACCATCAATATCGAAATTTGGAGAAAGTTATGTCTGATTTACGTCAACGATTTTATATTGAGAACTGCCCAGTCCGCGGCGAAGTGGTGCATCTCGAGCAAAGCTTGAGCACGATTTTTGCCCAACGTGATTATGCCGAGGCTGTGCGTGTACTGCTCGGGGAAATGTTATCTGCGACCGCACTCCTCGCCAGTACGCTCAAAATCCGCGGGCGTATCAGTTTACAAATACAAGCCCAAGGCAGCTTTAAGTGGGCGATGGCTGAGTGTAACCATTTGGGTGAAATTCGCGGTTTGGCTGACTACGAGGCCGATCCACGCTTTGCCGAAGCGGTCGATAGCAGCACAGTGCTTTCAACCTTAGTCAGCCCAGTGTTATTTATCAATATCGAACCTGAACATGGTGAACGCTATCAAGGCATCGTGCCGTTGGATAAACCGACTTTGGCT
>JASLIY010000264.1 GCA_030152675.1 Acinetobacter sp. | reverse complement strand
AGTAGGGCTTTAACCAATGATGTTTTGCCTGTTCCTGAGGCAGCAGAAACGACAAACAAGAGACCCGACATGATATTTTTCCTGATATGATAAAATATCTTCTCTATTTTAGAGCAGACGCGATTCAAACAAAATAGCTAGGATCGTTTTGAACGCAATTTTTGTCAAATAAAACACTCATTTTGAGTGAGCATTGAGGCTTTTATGGAAATTGTATTGGCAAATCCACGTGGATTTTGTGCCGGAGTAGACCGTGCAATTGCAATCGTCAATCGCGCACTTGAGTGTTTTAACCCGCCGATTTATGTTCGGCATGAAGTGGTGCATAACAAATTTGTCGTCGATGACCTACGTCAGCGTGGGGCAATTTTTGTCGATGAACTCGATGAAGTTCCTGATGATAATATCGTTATTTTTAGCGCACATGGCGTTTCAAAGGCGGTTCAACAAGAGGCTGAGCGTCGTGGTTTAAAAGTGTTTGATGCCACCTGTCCGCTGGTGACCAAGGTGCATATTGAAGTCACCAAATATGCGCGTGAAGGCATTGAAGCCATCTTGATCGGCCATGCTGGGCATCCCGAAGTAGAAGGCACCATGGGGCAGTACGACAAAAAAAATGGCGGCGAGATTTATTTGGTTGAAGATGAGCAAGATGTTGCACAGCTTCAAGTCCGTCATCCAGAAAAAGTCGCCTTTGTGACGCAAACAACGCTTTCAATCGATGATACGGCCAAAGTGATTGATGCCTTGAGACAGCGTTTCCCACATATTCAAGGCCCGCGCAAAGACGATATCTGCTATGCCACTCAAAACCGTCAAGATGCAGTACGCGATCTGGCACAGCGTTGCGATGTCGTGTTGGTTGTTGGTTCACCAAATTCGTCTAACTCCAATCGTCTACGCGAGTTGGCTGAACGCATGGGCAAACAAGCTTATCTGATCGATAATGCAGACGAGTTACAGCAAGAGTGGTTTGCGAATGCGGGAAATGTTGGTGTGACTGCAGGTGCCTCTGCACCCGAAGTGTTGATTAAACAAGTGATTCAGCGTTTGCAGGACTGGGGCGCAACTCGACCACAAGAGCTTGATGGTCGTGAAGAAAACATCACCTTTAGTTTACCGAAAGAACTGCGTATTCAGGTCACTCAAGCTTAAGTTGGTTTGAGGGGATATGGGGTTTGATTAGAGCTGATCTTCATCCCCGTGTGAGATATTAAAAAACCCGAGTTCATCATGAACTCGGGTTTTTTTTAATGACTGCTTCCTTTCAGCCATATGCGATCGCTACGATCAGCAGATCGGTACAGCCTAAGAGAAAGCCAGCCGATTGTAGGCATGCGCCAGTGTATGTCTTGCCGCTGGGTGGCCTTGTTGTGCGGCTTGGTCAAGCCACTTTTCTGCATGTGAATAACTACGATCTAAGCCGAGATTGCCATGAAGATAGCTTATCCCCATTTGATATTGTGCATCTTTGTCCCCACGCAATGCCGCACGCAATGAGCGCCACATGGCATTTCGCGTCTCGGGATCTGAACTTGTGGTCGTCGTAGATGTACAGGGCGTTGTAGTTGAATGGGGTCCATGCATGACAGCTGTCGTTTGCTGATGTTGAGTGTTACTCAAGTTAAGTGGACTAACCAGATTCCATGTATGAATTCTTGAGTTTGCATAGGTCCTTATGCGCTGAATTATATGTAAAAACATATAAACCTCCTTGTTGATCTACTGGTAAAAAATAATCGACTCACATTGAATGTAGGCGGAATTGAAAAGATTTGAAAGTCCGAAATTGTAAGAAGTCAATAAGCTAGTGTTTCTTTCTTGCGAAAGTGGATTGTATTCATGTTTCTAAAATAGGTTTAGCGTAATTTTTTTGGCGATGTAATTTTATTACGTAACTGAGGCTTGTTATATTGGCGCCAAATTTAGCTCCAGAGCGCAGAGATGTGAAGCGTTTTAGTATTTTCATCGCAATATTAATGACTTTGTTTATGTTCCAAAGTATTTGGAATGTGGCAGCGGCATTTTGCGGCCATGAAAATCTACTTGAGCTCAATCAACCCCAACTGAATCACTTTGGTCATCATCAAAGTGAGCTCTGTCCACAAGATCAATCCACCGCTGAACATTCACATCTATTCGCGACAGACTGTCAGCCTGCTGATCAAGCGAGTGATGGATTTATCGATGACCATCATGATCATCTGCCATCATTTTCACATTTTATCGTGGTTGATGCCTTTCAAAGCCAATCGCGAGTAAGTGCGGTCGCTTATGTGGATGTGTCGCAAATCCATTGGAAAAATCTCTATCAATCCCCGCACTTAAATCTTCCTCATCCTCCTCCTGAACTGTCCCCGCTATTGGCGGGATAGCCGAAAAAAACCGCCTCCCTGTTCAATTTAGAGAGGCATACCGATGTCAAAACAAAGTCAAAGCCATGGTCATATCTATGGTAAACATCATGTCAAAAAACATGATCTCCTCTACGGCGACGAGCATCGCCAAGACCAATATCGTCAAGCCGAGCATGGCCAAGCCCAATTAGCCTCCGTCGCGCAGTGTGGTTCTGGTACATCGCGTGAGGGCAGCACTCGACAGCGATCTGGATTGAAGCGCGTCAGACCTATGCTGTTGGGCTTACTGATCAGCGCATTATTGCCACAAGCTTGGGCGGATGCTCAGCAGAATATCAATCTGCAGCAGGCCATTGAAAAAGTTCAGAACTACCAACACAGTCAAGGGCTTTGGACAACACAACAACAAATCGCCGAGGCCAATATCAATCAGGCAGGCTTATGGAAAAACCCTGAACTCTCGATTGAGCAAACAGGTTTTCAACGCGATCAAGAGCGAGAGCTTGCGGTGGGAATCTCGCAGGAGTTGGATATTTTTGGTGAGCGCCAAGCAACTCAGCAATTGGCACGTGTAGCGCAGTCGCAAACCGAACTCAATCAACGTCTCTATCAGGCACAGTTAAATTTGGTGGTCAAATACCTCTGGTCACAGTTGGCAATTTTTGAGCTTGAACGCGATGTTGTGGTCGAGCAAATGCAAGTCAGCAAAGAGAATCTAGAAGCGCTGCAAAAAAGCTATCAAGCGGGCAGTGTGGCACAGGTCGATGTTGACCGCGTGCGTATGAGTTATTCGGAAAATCTAAGGCTTTATCACCAAGCAGATTTGCAGTTGCAAGTGGCAACTCAACAGTTGAGTAATCTATGGGGAGAGGCGGATAAGAAAATCAAAGTGGGTTTAAATTCGACGGCCTTGTGGCCAACGGATGTGCCCGCACAGGTTGAGCGCAATCTCAGTCAAAATCTGCAAGAGCAAAATCGTCAGCTTCAAGTCTTGGAGGCCAAAGCCAATGTGAATGTGTTGAAGGCACAAGCGCGCCCCAATCCGACGGTGAATTTGGGGGTCACCACGACTCGTTCTGTAGAGTCAACCACTGAAAGCCAAGTCAATCTCGGCGTTTCAATTCCCTTGAATATCTTCGATCGCAAACAAAATGGCTTGAAAATCGCTTACGCCAAACAAGCCCTTTTGGACCGCCAACAGCAGTTTTACCTGAAACAAAATAGTTTGGAGATCGGCACCCTGATGACTGAGTTGCAGGGCTTGGATCTGCAGTATAAGCAAGTGAATCAAGAACAAATCCCATTGGCCATCAGTGTGCAGAAAAAAACCTTGCAAGGCTTCCGTGCTGGAAAGTTCGCTGTGACCGATGTGCAGCAAGCGACCTTGCAACTGCAAGAGATTCAACTGCGTAAGGTGCAGTTGCTCAAAGATGCTTGGCAGCGCGCCATTCAAGCAGAGAGCTTGAGCTTGGGAATCGAGCCTGATCAAGTCATGGCCGCAGATGCATTATCGCAAATGAATCAAACAATTTGGCAAGAAACACAAGCATTGCCCGTGCTGGGTGGGGAGTAATGACATGAGCAACAACATGAAAACATTGAAACAATCAGGTCAAGTCTCTCAACCTGTTCTTATCGCAATTGTCGTGGCTATCGTGGCGGTGATCAGTCTGGCATTGCTATGGAGCAAGGATCGCGACAGTGCCAAAGCAGATGCAGCAGAGGCTGAACATGCCGAAGATGAGAAAAGCAAAGCTGAGGATGGCGATGATGATCATGATGATGACGAAGAACTGACCCTGACGCCGGCGCAAATGGTGGAGCAGGGCGTCAAGCTTGCCCGTGTTGATCTGGGTGAGGTTGAGCTGAGCAGTAGTTTTCCTGCGCGCTTGGTGGTGAATACGGATCGTCAGGCACATGTGTCACCAAGCTTTAGTGGTCGAGTGGAATCGGTCAATGCGGATTTGGGACAGCGTGTGCAAAAAGGTCAGGTTTTGGCGACATTATTGGTGCCGGATTTGGTGGATCAGCAGTCAGGTTTACAGATTGCTCAGTCTGCGCTGAGTTTGGCCAAGCAAGATTATGAACGTGAAAAAAGCTTATGGAGTCAAGGCATCTCTGCAAAACAGGACTATCAACGCGCCTATAACGCCTATCAACAAGCGCAGATTCAGGTACAGGCTGCGCGTTCACGTTTGAGTGCCTTTGGTGTAAGCACAGGGTCAAATGGTCGTTATGTACTCAAAGCACCGATCTCGGGTGTGGTCAGTCAGAAAGACATTGTGGTGGGTGAAAATGTGCAATTGGCCAGCCAACTGTTTGTGATTGATCAGCTCGACAAGCTATGGCTGGAGTTTATCGTTCCGAGTGATTACCTCGCTCAACTGTCACCAAGACAAACGCTATCGTTTAAATCCTTGCAAACAGGCAATGACTTTAAGGCAGAGATACAGAGCTTAAATGCTGAAGCGGATGCAGAAACTGGTCGTTTACAAGTACGCGCCAAAGTACTGTCTGAGGCGCCTGAGTTGCGTCCTAATTTGATGGTCAATATTCAACTGAGCCAATCACAAAAGAGCAAAGTGTTACGCGTTGCCAAAGATGCGGTACAGCAGGTTGAAGGGCAAGATGTGGTGTTTGTTGCACAAAGCAATGCTGAGCATGTTGAGTTTCATCCACAGCCGATTGTTGTGGGGCAACGTTCGAGTGATGGGGCATGGGTTGAGGTGAAAAGTGGACTTAAGCCCGGTCAGCAATATGTGAGCCAAGGCAGCTTCCTGCTGAAATCCGAATTGGAGAAGGGGGAGGCCGATCATGGGCATTGATCAATCGCAACAACCGTCCAAGGCTGATGATGCGGCAATGCCTGCTGCCGAGGGCTTATTTGATCGTATTATTCAATTTTCAATTCAAAACGCAATTTGGGTCATGTTGTTTGTGGTGGCGTGGATTGGCGTCGGGATCTGGAGTTATCAAAAGCTCCCGATCGATGCGGTGCCAGATATTACCAACGTTCAGGTACAGATCAACACCCAAGCCAATGGCTTTACTGCCTTAGAGGTGGAGCAGCGGATTACCTATCCGATTGAGACAGCGATGGCGGGCATGCCTAAGCTGGACCAAACCCGCTCTATTTCACGTTATGGTTTATCTCAAGTCACGATTATCTTTGAAGATGGTACCGATATTTATTGGGCGAGGCAGCAGATCAATCAGCGCCTACAAGAAGCCAATGAGCAGCTGCCAGATCAAATTACCCCGACCATGTCACCTGTCTCAACCGGATTGGGTGAAATTTATCAGTGGGTGGTCAAGGCCGATCCCGATGCGAGAAAGCCGGATGGTCAGGCCTATAGCCCGATGGATTTACGTGAAATTCAAGACTGGGTGATTCGTCCGCAACTGCAACGCGTGAGTGGTGTGGCGGAGGTCAACAGTATTGGAGGGTATAACAAAACCTTTGTGGTGTCGCCGGATTTAAAGCGTTTACAACAACTGCAAATTCCGATGGCAGATCTACAGGCGGTATTGGAACAGAATAATGAAAATCGTGGTGCTGGCTTTATTGAGGAGAGTGGTCAGCAACTGACAGTGCGTGTGCCCGGCATCTTGAAGGATGTGTCGGATATTGAAAATATCACCATCACCAATAAGAATGGTTTTCCAGTGCGTGTGGCTGATGTTGCACAAGTGTCGATCGGGCATGATTTACGTACCGGTGCCGCCACCTACAATGGTGAAGAGACGGTCCTCGGGATCGTCATGATGATGATGGGTGAAAACAGCCGTAGCGTGGCACGTGCAGTTGATGCCAAGGTTCAGGAGATTCAAAAGACCTTACCGAAAGGCGTGGTGATCGAAACGGTTTATGATCGTACCAACTTGGTCGAGCGTGCCATCGCCACGGTACAAAAGAACTTGGTTGAAGGTGCAATTCTGGTCATCATCATTTTGTTCTTATTTTTAGGTAATTTCCGTGCAGCCTTAATCACGGCCTGTGTGATTCCTCTGTCGATGCTGTTTACCTTGAGTGGTATGGCGCAACAGCAGATCAGTGCCAACTTGATGAGTTTGGGGGCTTTGGACTTCGGGATCATCGTGGATGGTGCTGTGGTGATTGTGGAAAACTGTATTCGTCGTTTGGCAGAATATCAGCATCAAGTCGGACGTCGCCTCACTCGAAAAGAGCGCTTTAGAGAGGTGTTCTTGGCTGCGCGTCAAGCACGTCGTCCATTGATCTTTGGTCAATTGATTATCTTGGTGGTTTATCTGCCGATCTTTGCTTTGTCTGGTGTGGAAGCCAAACTGTTCCATCCTATGGCCGCGACGGTGGTATTTGCTTTGCTGGGTGCGATCATTTTATCGATCACCTTTGTCCCTGCTGCGGTGGCAATGTTTGTCACGGGTGAGGTCAAAGAAAAAGAAACTCGCTGGATGTTGTGGTTGAAACGTCGTTATGAAAGCCTGTTGGATTGGGCTTATCGGATGAAGTATTTGGTCTTGACCATGGCGTTGGGGATTTTATTTCTCACGGCAATCTTAACCACACGTATGGGCAGTGAGTTTGCGCCGCAATTGAGTGAGGGGGACTTTGCGGTTCAGCAAATGCGTTCGCCGAGTACGGGGCTAGAACAGTCACTGCGGATGCAGGAAAACACAGAAAAATTATTGTTGAAAAACTTCCCTGAGATCAAAGCGATCTTTGCACGAACTGGAACAGCTGAGGTGGCGACTGATGTCATGCCGCCGAATATTTCAGATGGATTTATTTTGTTGAAGCCACAAAAAGAATGGCCAGATGCATCGCAAAGTATTGAAAAACTGCGTGAGCGTATGGAAGCTTATTTGGCCACGCTACCGGGCAATAACAGTGAATTTTCACAGCCGATTGAGCTGCGTTTTAATGAGTTAATCTCAGGGATTCGTAGTGATGTTGGGGTGAAGGTCTTCGGTGATGACATGGAGGTGTTGAACCGTGAAGCACAACGCATCTCCAAAGAAATTCAGGCCATTTCTGGTGCGACCGCTGTCAACGTTGAACAAACCAGTGGCTTGCCATTGTTGAATGTCGATATTAATCAAGCCTTGGCAGCACAATACGGCTTATCTGTACGTGCGATCCAAGACTTGGTGGCATCTGCGGTGGGTGGGCAAAATGTCGGTCAGATCTTGCAAGGGGATCGTCGCTTTGATTTTGTGATTCGTTTATCTGATCAGCAACGTAGTGCGCAGAATGTGGCGATGTTGCCGATTCAGCTACCAAATGGTGGTTTGATCCAATTGCAAGACGTGGCAACGGTTGAGAACGTACTGGGTCTCAACCAAGTCAGTCGTGAAAATGGTAAACGCCGTGTGGTGGTGACAGCCAATGTCAGTGGGCGTGATTTGGGTTCGTTTGTACGAGATATTCAAAACAAGTTGGCGACCCAAGAGCTTCCAGCTGGCTATTGGTTGGAGTACGGTGGTCAGTTTGAAAACTTAGCGTCTGCAAAAGCACGTATGCAAGTGGTGGTGCCGTTAGCACTGCTGACGATCTTTATCCTGTTGATGGCGGTGTTCCATAACTTTAAAGAAAGTCTTTTGGTGTTTAGTGGCGTGCCGTTTGCACTCAGTGGTGGCTTGGTCGCACTGTGGTTACGTGATATTCCCTTGTCGATGTCAGCAGGGGTGGGCTTTATCGCGCTCTCTGGCGTGGCTGTGCTCAACGGCTTGGTGATGCTGACCTTTATCAAGGAGTTGCGTGCGACGATGAAAGTCGAATTGGCCACTTGGTTGGGGGCAGTTTTACGTCTTCGACCGGTACTGATGACCGCTTGTGTGGCTTCGCTTGGTTTTATTCCGATGGCCTTGGCCACAGGAACTGGTGCAGAAGTACAGCGTCCTTTGGCGACGGTGGTGATCGGTGGGATTATTTCCTCAACGTTGCTGACGCTGGTGTTGTTGCCGGTGATTTATCGTTGGATGAATGAACCGAAACGCGTGAAAGCAGCCAAAGTCGAACAAGAGCAGCATACGCCGCTCTAAAGCTGTGAGCTGTGCTCTCCACTGGGATGGGCGGCTTGCAATCACAAGCGGTGATCAATCATCAATAAAAAAGGCCAGCACTCAAGTCGTGCTGGCCTTTTGATTTTATTGGACTTAGGAGGCGATCTTCTATACTGAATGCTTGCCTGTGCTTAGATATGCCACTCGTGGTTGCATTCGCGGCATTTCCAGTCTTTATTGCTGTTCATAAAGGCTTGCATGGAAATTTTGAAATCAGGGAGGTCGCGCCAGAACCAGATCCCAGAGATCAGCGTAATCAGAAATACTGCAACCGTTGCCATTTGCAAGGTTGAACCAGCGCCATTGCCAAACAACCACATGGAGATACTGATAATGACCAGAAGTAAAAGCACAAAAATTGCTGGAATCAGGATGACAAGACTTTTAGGTACCACCGGACGCGCCGTACTGCTGCTATTGGCCGTGGCCATTGGCATAATTTTCGGGCTTTGACATTTTGGGCAACGATATTGCATCACAACTCCAGAATTTTTAAAAACGGTCTAAATCTATTTATTCATGTTAGCAAAATAAAGTCAGCAAAATAATCTTCATTGACTCAATTTTCAAATTTTCATGCACTGGGTTGAGGTGTTCTTGTATCACATCATGGGTTGATCCAGTATCTCAAGCCAATTGCAGCATGTATTCAGCGCAATAAAAAAAGCCACTGATTGTACTCAATCAGTGGCTTTTTTAGAATCTGGCGTCCCTACGGGGATTCGAACCCCGGTTGCCGCCGTGAAAGGGCAGTGTCCTAACCGCTAGACGATAGGGACCAAATCTTTTCTTTTGGACTTCGTCCTCGAGAACAGGAGGCTATAATAGTACTATCCCCATTAGATGTCAAACAGATCCCCCATTTTTATTGGAGTATTATTACACACCACATTAAAGTGAATATTTTTCAAATAGTTACACTTAAATATTTTTCTCAACAACGTCTATACCCCCTCAAAAAAACTACCAGAAGAGCTCACAGGCTCAATATACTTTCTCAAAAAAAGCTCAAATAATATTAAAAATCCAACATAAGATATAAGATCCGCTTCTCTTTTTAAGATTATTATAGTGCTGGACAAATAGATGAAAAATGACTCTCGCTAGCACCATCTAAATCTGCCTCACATCTCATAGCCCCTAACCATCCCTCTCATTTCCCACAAAAGCTATCTCAATGTCGACACGCCCCCTTAACAAGGGCACAACATATCCCCTATACACCACCACACAAATGCTGAATGCCCAATAAATAATGGGCATTAACCTAGAACCTAGATTTTTTCTAGCAACAAAAAAGCGCCTCCCAATCGGAGACGCTTTATCAACGCATTTCATTCTATTCACATAGAATTATTTACGGTTCATCATGTGAATTGCACTTTTATGAATCCCATGAGCCGCTTCCATCACGCTTTCAGCGAGTGTTGGATGCGCATGCATTGTGCTTGCAAGATCTTCAGATGTGCCGCCGAACTCAAGTACGATCACTGCTTCGTGAATCAATTCTGAGGCATTAGGCCCTACAATATGAACCCCTAGTAATTTATCAGTTTTTGCATCTGCAATCACTTTCACTAAACCTTCGGTTGAACCCATTGCTTTTGCTCGACCTGATGCCGCAAATGGGAATGAGCTTGTCATCACGTCAATGCCTTCTGCTTTACATTGCTCTTGTGTTTTACCTGCCCAAGCAATTTCAGGATGAGTATAGATAACCCAAGGCACAGCATCATAGTTTACACGACCGTATTGACCCGCAATTCGCTGCGCAACCGCAATACCTTCTGCTGAACCTTTATGTGCAAGCATAGGTCCACGTACTAAGTCACCAATTGCCCAGACATTGGCAATATTTGTTTTACAATGATCATCTGCTTTGACTAAACGACCATCCATTTCAAGACCGACCGCTTCATCAACGATACCATCAGTGAATGCTTTACGACCAACCGCCACTAAGAGATAATCAAAAGTCTCTTCATGATCTCCTGTTTTGTCTGTGTATTTCACGATAACATCTTTATCGCTTGCCTTAGACTCCGTCACTTTTGCACCTAAACGGATATCTAAACCTTGCTTTTTAAAATGTTTTGCCGCATCTTTTGCAATTTGCTGATCTGCTGCGGAAAGGAAGTTATCCATCGCTTCAAAGATCACAACTTCAGCACCTAAACGTGCCCAGACACTAGCCATTTCAAGACCAATCACACCCGCACCAATCACCCCTAAACGTTTTGGTACTTCTGTTAAGTTCAGCGCGCCTTCAGAATCGATAATACGCTTGTTATCTACGACTGCTGACGGGATATCCATTGGTACTGAACCTGTTGCTAAAACAACATCTTTTGCTTGATAAGTTTCAACTTTACCATCATGTCCCGTCACTTCAACTTCATTGTTTTTAAGAAGTTTTCCCGTTCCTTGAAGCCATTCAACTTTATTCGCTTGGAATAACATTGCGATACCAGACGTTAATTCTGTCACAATCTTATCTTTACGCTCAATCATGCCCTTTGGATCCATCTTGATATCACCCACGGTAATACCATGCTCTGCGCTCGCATCTTTCGCTGTGGCATAAAGACCAGAAGATTCAAGTAATGCTTTTGAAGGAATACAACCCACGTTTAAACAGGTTCCACCTAATGCCGGCTTTCCAGATTTTCCAATCCATTTCTCAACACAAGCTGTTTTAAGACCAAGCTGCGCTGCACGAATAGCATTCACATAACCTGCAGGACCACCACCGATTACGATTACATCAAATTCTTTCTTTGCCATCTGTATATTCTCCTTGAAAAAGATCCTTTATCATCATATTGAACAATAAAGGATCTCTACAATATATATTAATGTTTTTTATGAAGTATCAGGTCAGATTACAGCTCTAAAAGCATGCTTGCTGGATCTTCAAGTGACTCTTTGATCGATACTAAGAAGCCAACAGCTTCTGCACCATCAATAATTCTATGGTCATAAGAGTGTGCAAGATACATCATTGGCGCAGCAATGATTTGGCCATCTTTGACAATTGGACGCTCGTAAGTATTATGCATTCCTAAAATACCACTTTGTGGTGGGTTCAGGATTGGCGTTGAGAGCATTGATCCAAACACACCACCGTTAGTAATTGTGAATGTTCCACCTGTCATCTCTTCGATTGTGAGTGTACCCTCTTTCGCTTTTGTCGCATACTCGATAATTTGCTTTTCAATATCAGCTAAGCTTAATTGATCTGCATTACGGATAATAGGGACAACTAAACCGCGCGGAGAAGAGACTGCAATACCGATATCAAAATAACCGTGGTACACAATATCATTACCATCAATTGACGCATTAACAGCAGGATACTTTTTAAGTGCCTCAACCGCAGCTTTCACGAAGAATGACATGAAGCCTAATTTAACACCATGCGTTTTAATAAAACGGTCTTGGTATTTCTTACGCATACTCATCACAGGTTCCATGTTGAGCTCATTGAATGTCGTCAACATTGCTGTTGTATTCTTCGCATCAAGTAGACGCTCCGCAATACGTGCACGTAAACGTGTCATTGGAACACGCTTCTCTACGCGCTCACCCGTTGGTACAGAGGCTACTGCTGGTGCTTTAGCAGCCGGTGCAGCTTTTGCCCCACCATTTTTCATAAAATTCTCAATATCTTCTTTTAAATGGCGACCATTTTTACCAGTTGCTGGAATTTTTGAGATATCTAATTTATTTTCTTCTACTAAACGGCGAACGGTTGGAGACATGCCAATCTCATCGTCACTCTCTGCTGCCACTTCTGCTTTTGTCTCTTGCGCTTTCGGTGCATCACCTGCTGCTGGCGCTTCGCCGGCTTCAATAATTGCGAGTACTGTACCTTCAGTAACGTCTGTGCCTTCTTCTACTTTAATCTCTTTAAGAACACCGCTGACCGTTGCAGGAACTTCAAGCATGACTTTATCTGTTTCGAGATCCACAAGGTTTTCACCCTCTTCAATGAACTCGCCGACTTGTTTGTGCCATGCTGAAAGTAACGCATCTGCCACTGACTCAGGTAATACCGGAACTTTAATTTCAATACTCATGGATTTTCTCCTATGTAAAATAATTCTGAATTCTAATAAATAAGTTTAATTACTATTGTGAATTGTAGTTGCTCTAAATAGCTTTTAAGAATCAGTAAGCACGCGGAATGGAGCGTACTTACTCTCTAATTCTTCTATTTCTCACTATTCCGCTAACGGGATGATTGCATCTAAAAGCGCTTTCTCTTGTGCCGCATGAATATGGCTATAACCAACCGCTGGTGCAGCTGCTGCGGGTCTTGTTACGAAGATTAAAGTTTGCGCAGCTGCGACAATATTTTCTAAATATGGGCGAACAAACGTTGCGTAACCTTGGTTTAGCGGCTCATCTTGAAGGAAGATCACTTCTTTAGCATTAGGATACTTCGCAAGCTCAGCTTCGATCGCTTTTGTTGGGAATGGATAGATCTCTTCTAAACGAATAATCGCTGTCTGCTGATCTTTTGCAGCTTCACGGCGATCTCTAATATCATAGAAAATCTTCCCTACAGAGATGACAACACGATCAACTTTTGCCGCATCGATAGTATCAATTTCTGGCAATACTGAACGGAATGTACCTGTTGCCAAGTCTTCAAGCGTATTCACAGCTTGACGATGACGGAGCAAGCTCTTCGGAGTCATCACAATAAGTGGTTTACGGTAATCTTGATGCATTTGGCG
>JASLIY010000232.1 GCA_030152675.1 Acinetobacter sp. | reverse complement strand
TATATCTTTAAATGAGGGGAACACCCCGCTAATTAAACTGGAAAATATTCCACGCATTATTGGTAAAGACGTTGAAATCTATGTGAAATATGAGGGCTTAAACCCGACTGGTTCTTTTAAAGACCGTGGTATGACCATGGCCGTAACCAAAGCGGTTGAAGAAGGCTCTAAAGCAATTATCTGTGCATCTACGGGTAATACCTCAGCATCTGCAGCAGCCTATGCGGCTCGTGCTGGCATCAAAGCCTTTGTTTTGATTCCAGAAGGTAAAATTGCCATGGGTAAAATGGCGCAAGCCATGATGTATGGTGCAATCACCATGCAAATCCGCGGTAACTTTGATGACGGTATGCGCCTCGTGAAAGAAGTCGCTGACCAAGCGCCTGTGACCATCGTCAACTCAATCAACCCATTCCGTTTGCAAGGTCAAAAAACCATTGCTTATGAAATCGTTGATGCACTGGGTCGCGCGCCAGATTACCACTGCTTACCTGTAGGTAACGCCGGCAATATCACTGCACATTGGATGGGTTATACCGAAGCCGTTGCAGACAGCGCTCAGTTTGAACAAGTGGTTTATGATGCTGCAACAGACGCATTTACTGGACCGAAACCAGAAGGTCGTCCAGTGATGGTCGGTTATCAAGCATCAGGTGCTGCACCTTTCTTACGTGGTGCACCGGTAGAACAACCTGAAACCGTGGCAACTGCGATCCGTATTGGTAATCCACAAAGCTGGAACCATGCCAAAGCTGTAGTGAAAGAGTCAGAAGGTTGGTTCGACGAACTCACCGATGCTGAAATTCTAGAAGCACAGCGCATGTTGTCAATGTATGAAGGGATCTTCTGTGAACCTGCTTCTGCAGCCAGCGTTGGCGGTGCCATCCGTGACATCAAAGCCGGTAAAATTGCTGAAGGTTCAATGATCGTCTGTACTGTGACTGGTAATGGCTTAAAAGATCCAGACACTGCAATCAAGCAATGTGAAGATGCAGTGATGCTCAGCATTGATGCTACGATGCAAGACGTGAAAACTTCGATCTTGTCGAATATGTAATTCACACTCAACACTGGGAACACATTCATTCATCCGACTGAATGTGTTCCATAAAAAAACCTGCAGCTGCAGGTTTTTTTATGCTTTAAAACGCTGTGGTTTTAAGTGTATTGTTAAGTTAAATACGTTTTGGTAAGTTGCTGACCCAATTCAATAAGTTGGTTGCATCCGTGGTACGTGCTTGCGAGGTGCTTGCACCCAACAATACCACCACAGCAGGACGTGAATTCACCGTAGTATGCATTGCGACACAACGCCCGGCTTCATTGATATAGCCTGTTTTTGAAATATTGATGTTCCAACCGCCATTACGCACCATTGCATTGGTGTTGTTTGACTTTAGAACACGATAGCCCAAATTGAAGTCATATTGCGCCGTGGTTGAGAATTGGCGAATGACGCCGTATTGGTAAGCTGCACTGACCAAAATGCCTAAATCACGCGCTGAAGCCACATTACGTGGATCTAAACCAGTCGACTCGGTGTAGCGTGTAGATGTCATCCCCAACTGACGCGCTTTGGCATTCATGGCCGCAACAAATGCAGGACGACCGCCTGGATAAGTACGTGCCAATGCTGCAGCCGCAGGATTTTCAGATTTCATCAATGCCACAAGTAACATCTCGGCACGGTTCATGGTGTCGCCGACTTTTAAAGTCGAGCTCGAGTTTTTACCACCAGCACCAGCAAAGTCAATTTGCTGTAAGGTAATATTTTCTGACATGTTCAAGCGTGCATCTGCAGTTACAACAGCCGTCATCAATTTGGTGATCGACGCCATTGGCAAAGCCGCATTGGTATTTTTACTGTAAAGCACCTCACCCGTTTGCGCATCCATGACCAAGGCCGCGCGCGCATTGACTGAAGGCTGGCTGCTATAGTTATTGGTGTCATAGATGTGAGCGGTGGAGGCTGGTGCATTGGCAACGGTCGCACCATTCGATTTACGAATCGTCGTGGTGACAGACGTTGAACCTTGTGGTGAAACCACACTGTCATCGTTGAGCAATTGATTGACATCATCTGATGACCAATTCAATGATGCTTGCTGCGCTTGAGCAGCATGTGTAGCAGGCCCTGAGGTATTCATTACAAGATCTGCAAAACTCATTGAGCTTAAGCTAAGTAGTACTGATAAACTCAATACATGCTTTAGGATAGTTTTAGATTTTTTCACGGCAACCTACTTATCTCAGTGAGGTTTTTAGCAATCTTGCTTCTTACCTCAAATATGACTTACATTTATATGGTGACGCGGATAAGATGAACTTACGCGACCCGATATAACGATTTCGATTTAAACACGGGATAGGATTGCTAATTTTGTTATGTAATTGCAAGCCAATTTTGCTTTATGTAACAAAAAACATCATATTTTTCATACAAAGGAGGGGCAATGTGATTACAGTTCTGGTGGTTGATGACCACGAATTAGTTCGTACTGGCATTTGTCGCATGCTAGAAGATCAGCTCGATATCCAAGTCATTGGGCAAGCTGAATCTGGCGAAGAAGCGATCGCTTTGGTTCGTCAGCACCACCCCCATGTTGTCCTCCTTGATGTCAATATGCCCGGTATTGGTGGCGTTGAGACCACACGGCGTTTGCTACAAACTGCGCCAGAGACCAAAGTCCTTGCCGTAAGTGGTTTGGCTGAAGAGCCTTACCCATCTTTACTGCTCAAAGCAGGAGCCAAAGGCTACATCACCAAAGGCGCTCCCATCACCGAAATGGTGAGAGCGATCAAAAAAGTCATGCAAGGTGGCAAATACTTTAGTGCAGACATCGCCGAACAACTGGCAAGCTCGTATTTGTCCGATACCCAAAGCTCCCCTTTTGATGCCCTTTCCGAGCGCGAAATGCAAGTCGCTATGATGGTGGTGAATTGTATTAGCGCGCAAGAAATTTCAGACAAACTTTTTGTCAGCGTCAAAACGGTCAATACCTACCGCTACCGGATCTTTGAAAAACTCAATCTCGACAGTGATGTCAAGCTCACCCACTTGGCCATTCGCTATGGCTTAATCAAACCCTGAGTGTCATCTCACCCATCAGGCTCTAACTGCAAATCCCCCACAACAGCGATCGCGTTTCTACAGGTGCATTTCAACACGCTGTCACCTCAATGATCCTCCCCCAATAAACCAACAAAACAATGGGGGAGTTCCAAACTAACTCTCATCTGCGACCACCCCCGTCAGCGATCGGACTGTGATTTTTTCATCAGTACCACACCCCGATAATCTGTTTTAGCTCCGAGAATGCTCGCTCGCTATGTTACAAAACAAATATTGCTGTGATTGATTGCGAAAAGGCGTCCAAAAACAAGCCTTAGCTCAAGCTATTCAATTATTTTTTAGTGTTTAAAATCATATCTTTGGTTTAGCATAGTCAGACTTTTTCACGCGCTAGCAGGACGCCACGCGTGGGCAGATCGACATGCCATTTAAAATAATCAACCTGGGCAATGATGATCATAAGCCGCCCTTTTAATATTGATATCGATTTAGGTTCTTCGTGCTATGGCAACGCAACCTTTGGTTCTACTCGTTGATGATGAATACGATTTATGCGTATTGATGCAAATGGCTTTATCTCGTATCGGCATTAAAACCCATATCGCACACCACCTCCAACAAGCCAAACATTTTTTTCACGAATATCACTATCACGCCTGTATCACCGACCTCAACCTACCTGATGGTTCTGCACTGGAACTGGTTCAATATAGCGCACAGCACTTTCCGAGCACGCCGATCGTGGTGATCCGAGACGAGGAACAACGACAACATGTTCGTGATTGTCTCAATGCAGGTGCCTTTGATCTGCTCAATAAACCCATCCACACGCAGCATCTGCAACTGGTGATGCAAAAAGCCTTGCAACGTGCATCACGCGACGCACGTGCGATCACAGTACCCTGCGAGCACAACATCCTCATGGGTGAATCTGCATATATGCAGCAGCTAAGACAGGCTCTAAAAAAGATCGCACAACGCACCGCCCCAGTGTTGATTCGTGGTGAGTCTGGTACAGGCAAGGATGTGGTGGCACGTTTAATTCATCAACTTAGCCCGCGTGCTGATGGCCCATTTGTGATCATTAATTGCGGTGCACTGTCTGAGGAACGGATTGAAAGTGAATTGTTTGGTCATCTCAAAGGCAGCTTTGCAGGTGCAGAGCAAAATAAGTCTGGGCTATTGCAATCCGCGCATCAAGGCAGCCTTTTTTTAGATGAAGTCGCTGAGCTATCGAGCAATATGCAAGTCAAGCTCTTGAGAGCACTACAAGCACAGAAGATACGCCCTCTTGGCAGCGAGCATGAGATCGAGGTCGACTTTCGCCTGCTGAGTGCCAGTCATCAACCCTTAGAACACTGGGTGCAACAAGGTCGTTTTCGTGCAGATCTTTTTTATCGTTTAAACGTGATCGATATCGTACTGCCACCACTGCGAGATCGCGGTGAGGATATTTTGGGCTTGGCTGAATTCTTTATCACACAGTGTTGCCAAGCCGCAAATATCATGGATAAGCCACTGAGCAAAGCTGCACAGCGTTATCTGAAGCAGTATCATTATCCCGGCAATGTCAGAGAACTACGCAATATGATTGAGCGTGCGTTGAGTCGCTGTGATGAACCATATATTGATCTGGTGCATTTACAAAATTTCGCACTCAATCCTGATCTCAGCAACAACTCTCCTAACCGCAGCAGTACGCCAAAGCCATGTAGCCAGCATCATGTGCAGTGTGCAAGTGCGACACAACAGGCAACATGGTCGGAGATCTTGGCCATAGCAGCCACCACCTCAACGCCCCACTCCTCGCCCACACCAGATGCTCGTCCACCCACCACTCAACTCCTGCATCAGATTGCGGAAGAGGGTTTGGATCAGTTTCTGCAAAGCATCGAACGCGAAGTCCTACTCAACACCCTACACACCACGCGTTGGAACAAAACCTTGGCCGCCAAAAAACTCGGCATGAGCTTTCGCTCATTGCGTTATCGACTCAAAAAACTCGGATTGGATATGGAGCATGACTGAAAGCGTCAAATTTGCTGAGTTACTCCTCAAAAAGCCTCAACAGTTCAACGCCCCGCAACAGCTTAACTTAACGTTGTTTTAACAACAGCTCAGAAACATTCAATAAATAAGCTTCTTCTTTCATTTCTGAGGGCCAAGCATAGTGTTGATTTGGCTCGATCCCTTGACCATCAATCATCTTGCCATTCGGGGTAAAGTAATGTGAAACCGTCATTTGTAGTGCAGCACCATTGGGGAGTGGAAAAAGTTTTTGCACCACCCCTTTGCCATAACTTTTTTCACCGATCACCCATGCACGGCGATGCTCTTTCATTGCCGCGGTAAAGACCTCAGCAGCCGATGCTGAACGTTGGTTAATCAACAGTCCCAGCTTGATGTTGGGAAACTCATTGCCGGGCAAAGCTTGAAATTCTTGATTGCCCTCAGAGCGACTTTTGGTCGACACGATCACGCCCTGATTTAAAAACAAATCCGCACTTTCCACCGCTGCAGAGAGTAGCCCACCAGGATTATTTCTCAAATCAATCAGGACAGCTTTCAAACGCGGTGAGTTGTATTCTTCGATCAGGCGTTTAATTTCATTTGCGGTATCTTGCTGAAAGACTTTTACTTTGAGCAACAACACTTGATTGTGCATCATCAGCGCTTCGATATCGGCAACATCTTGTTTTTTATTCCGCACCACCACGATTGGGGTGGATTTTGCATTGAGCTGCACTTGCAAAGTAGATCCGATCGCACCGTAAAGTAGATCGCTCACCTGCGCAGCATTAAGATTTTTAAGTTCAAGATTATCAAGTTTATACACGCTCAAACCATTTTTAAGGCCGAGCTTTTCAGCATCAGAATCGTCTTTTATATTTTTAATCAACCATTGGTGGTTGTGTGGGTCAAAGTGCAACTGAAAATCTACACCAGCGATATCCGCTTCGGTATATTGCATCAACTGCTTATATTCATCCGCCATCAAATAGCGCGAATAACGATCCAAGCCAGAGACCATGCCTTTGGTGGCTTGTAAGAACAATTGATCATCGGCTTTTTCATCGACATAGTTTTCTTTGACTAGGCCATAAATTTTGACAAATTGTTCAATGGATTCGATCGGAATTTCAGTGACACTGTCACTGTCATCCCAATCAGCGGCATTCAGGCCCTTGCTGTCCAGCGCCCAAACACTATGGCCGGCACTTGCAAGCAATCCAGTCATGACCGCGATATATTTCCAAGCTTGAGCCATAATATTATCCAAAGTTTCACTGCAATTTTTCTAAGTCGGCGCGCGATCGCTCAACCCAACATCCCCAATCCGCAGATGTCACCATCATCACTCAGCGCGCCTGTGAACCGTCGACCCCGACTTAAGTCAGCTCGATTAAATTGCGACCTTGCATTTCTGCTGGAATCGCAAGTTGCATCAAGCTCAATAGGGTTGGTGCAACATCTGCCAAGACACCGCCATCTGCAATACGCGCATCTGTTGGGCCAACATAAATAAATGGCACCAACTCAGTGGTATGCTGCGTGTGTACCTGACCACTGACATAGTCCTGCATTTGCTCGACATTGCCATGATCAGCAGTAATCAACATATGACCGTGTTTGGCATTGATCGCGTCATAGAGACGACCCAAGCACAGATCAACCGCTTCTACTGCTTTTACCGCGGCATCAAAAACACCCGTATGCCCCACCATATCACCATTGGCATAATTCACCACCAAGAGATCATATTCACCTGATTCAATCGCAGCAACCAATGCATCGGTCACTTCGTAGGCGCTCATTTCAGGTTTTAAATCATAGGTCGCCACATTTGGAGATGGGATCAGGATACGTTTTTCACCCGGATATTCATCCTCACGACCGCCACTAAAGAAGAAGGTCACATGCGCATATTTCTCGGTTTCCGCAATACGCAATTGAGTCTTGCCCAAGTTTGAAACATATTCGCCTAGGGTATTGCTGAGGGCTTGCGGCATGTATGCCACAGGCGCATCAAGGCTGGCTTGATAACGCGTCAGCATCACGAAACTCGACAGTGCAGGACGTACTGCACGCTCAAAACCAACAAAATCAGTTTCGATAAAGGCACGACTAATTTCGCGAGCACGATCGGCACGGAAATTCATAAACACCACACTATCGCCATCTTGGATTTTGGCGACATCACCAATGCGTGTGGCTTTGACAAACTCGTCACTTTCATCCGCAGCATAGGCTTGCTCAAGCCCATCAATTGCAGTCGCTGCCGTACGTGCCGCCTCGCCTTCAGTCAATAAGCGATAGGCTTGTTCTACGCGATCCCAACGGTTATCACGATCCATCGCAAAGTAACGACCGATCATGGTGGCGATGCGTCCTTGACCTGGATATTGTGCAAATAACTGATCGAGTTTTTCCAACGACGGTTGTGCGCTCTTCGGTGGTGTATCACGACCATCTAAAAAGGCATGCAGATAAACAGTTGCACCACGTTTCAGTGCCAACTCACACATGGCCACGATGTGATCTTGATGTGAATGCACACCGCCTTCTGACAACAGGCCCATGATATGTACAGCACCCTGTGCGGCTTTGGCTTTTTCAACCGCATCCACCAACACATGATGCTCAAAGAATGCACCTGTGCGGATATCCTTGGTAATCCGAGTAAAATCTTGGTACAGCACGCGGCCAGCGCCAAGATTCATATGACCCACTTCGGAGTTCCCCATTTGACCATCAGGTAAACCCACGTCTTCGCCAGAACCCGAAATCAGGCTATGCGGATGCTTCTGTTGAATCGCAGTTAAATTTGGCTTATTCGCTGCAAGAAAGGCATTGTCCTCAACCGCCTCACGATGGCCGACACCATCCATAATGACCAATAAGTGAGGAATTTTGCCAGCAGTTGCATCCGTCATGATTTACACTCTTTTCGTACTATTATTAACATCACATCTTACCCAATCTCGGCGTAAGACTCTAATTGAACTTTACTCACATCTCACACTTGGCTGATCTCTCAACGCGCTGCGTCGCTGCACATGCGCCAAATCCATACTCAGCCGCTTGCACGTCAGCACTTGGGCCTATCGAGCGGGTTTAACGGGCGCGATAAATCAAATATCCCCCGATCGCAAACATCAACAGAATCGGAATAAACACAAACCAACCCGGTGATGGTGCATAGACCAAGCTGGCATAGCCCAGAAAGTCCTGTAGATAGTAGATACTTAAGCCCACAAATAAAGCGATGACCAAACGAAAGCCCATCGACTGTTGGCGTAAAGGACCAAATACAAAAGAACAGGCGATCAAGGTCAGTGCCAGCATCGAGAATGGCGCGCCGAGTTTTTTCCAAAATGCCAATTGATAAGATTTTGGAACTTGGCTGTATTCTTTGAGATAGCGCATGAAACTGATCAATTCGCTCGGTGCCAGATCTTCAGGATCGACCGTCACCATATGCACGAACTTCGGTTGT
>JASLIY010000165.1 GCA_030152675.1 Acinetobacter sp. | reverse complement strand
AATATGGAAGACACAGGCGCCATTAATCTCACCATTCATCACCCCTTGTTGTGCCAACTCTTGTACTGCAGGCGGCAAGGTACTGCTTCTAAACCAGTATTCCCATTTTTCCAATGTCCAGTGACCTTCGAGCTGCTGCGGCGCCAGTGCCAAGATCTGCTGTGGTGACATTTGATTGGCATCCGCAGCACCCATGTTTTCAACAACTGCCTCAGCTGCTCCATCAAGGGGCTGTGCTGGCGACTGTTGCGGGAGATCAAAACCAAATGCATCCAACGTGGCTTGTGGCTGAGCGCCAGAAGCCACTGAACTGTGCGCGCTTGCCGTTGTCTCTGCTTGATCGGCCACGACCATTTGATCTGTCGCTTGACGCTGATCGGCTTCGGGCGCCAAAAAGAAGGCATCCTGATCTGACATCGCAGCCACATCCATCGCTTGGATCGGCGCAATAACCGCCTCAGCATCAAAGGAGGTCAGTTCTAAGATTGGCACAGCTTCGAGTGAGCTTGCTACAGTTGCGGCAGTATCTGCCACTCCGTCGTCTGGACCTGTTTGCACCGCTTCAACTGACTCTATCTGCTGGACTTGTGTCTGCTGTGCTTGCGTATGCTCACGATGTTCCAAAGCAAGGTCTGCTAGAGCGTCGGTTGAGGCCGTTGCGTTTGAGCCAACGGCGACCTGATCCAACTCGGCATGCTCTGAACTCATCAAGGTCTGCACCTCCGACGAATGCTGTGCAGACACAGGGGCTGAATCATCATCTTGCTTGAGCCTTTGCACCTCAGCCGCCAGTGGGTTGTGCTGCGCGATATGCTCAGTGTCAGACTGCGGCGGCATGGTTGGCGTCGCAGCGTCGTCCACACTGTCTTGTTGTTGTGCTTGCGTAGGTCGTTGTGATTCAAGTTGTGGGGCTTGGGCAAGCTGTTGCCCTTGGCTATCCGCCTCAGCCAGTGGCATCGTCTGCGCATGCACGGTAATTTCATTCACCGATAAGGGACGGAAGGCCAACAAACGTAGCACCGTCATTTCAAAGCCTTGTTCTTGGGTCACGGCGATCTGTAAGTCCGCACGACCTTTGCAAGCGATTTGATAATAGAGCTGAATATCCTGTGCGGAGATCATCGCGGCCAATTGTTTGATCTTTTGATTGATTTCCGTGCTGTATTTAAGACTCAGATCTGGCAAATACTGCATCATCGCCAATTCATGTAGCGCTGAAATCAATTGATCCAAGACCATCGCCACATCAAGTGCTTGTTGACGGAACTGTAAGAGCAAGCGACTGACTTGCTGCGGTTGATTTTGATGAATCGCCGCCATCAAATCATAAATAATGGTACGGTCGATTAAGCCCAACATGTCTTTGACATCTTGGTGATGAATCGAACCTTGTCCAAAAGCGATCGCCTGATCAGTCAGGGACAAGGCATCTCGCACTGAACCTTGGGCAGCCTCACCAATCTGCCACAATGCATCTTGATCCGCTTCAATCGCTTCGGTATTTAAAATCTGAGTCAGATGTTGGGTGATCTCATCTACCGCCAAAGGCCGCAAGGTAAATTGCAAACAACGCGAAATCACCGTAATCGGTAATTTTTGTGGATCTGTGGTGGCAAATAAGAATTTGACGTGAGCGGGTGGCTCTTCCAAGGTTTTTAACAACGCATTAAAAGAATGCGTTGACAACATGTGCACCTCATCGATCAGATAAACCTTAAATCGACCTTGGGTCGGTGCATAAGGCACGTT
Source organism: Acinetobacter sp. (assembly GCA_030152675.1). Classification (GTDB taxonomy): domain Bacteria; phylum Pseudomonadota; class Gammaproteobacteria; order Pseudomonadales; family Moraxellaceae; genus Acinetobacter. Next base: position 9,445 of record JASLIY010000165.1, on the reverse strand, counting down.
ATCCAATAACTCACGGGTATCTTCGACCTTGGTACGTGAGGCAGCATCGATTTCGATCAGATCAATAAAGCGTCCGGCATTCACTGCCTGACACGTCGCACAGGTTTCGCACGGCGTCGAGGTCACCCCGGTTTCACAGTTCAGGCATTTGGCCAAGATCCGCGCAATGGTGGTTTTACCCACACCGCGAGTCCCCGTAAACAAATATGCATGGTGTAAACGTCCGCGATCAAGCGCACTGGTTAAGGCGCGAGAGACATGACTCTGCCCCACCAACTCATTGAAATTGCGTGGACGATATTTACGTGCAAGTACCTGATACATGGATGCTCCTTGTGACAGGCATAAGGATACTGTGTTTTGCAGTCAGTGTGAATCCTTTCACGCTGTCACACCGTGAGCCTGTACACAAATCCGCATTGATGTCTAAAAGTTGTGCAGCACATGCATAGCCATTAAAACCAGCCTTTGCGTCCTTTTAAAATCGCATCAGCGCAGCGTAAGCTTTCTTGGGTTAAGCCCCATAGGCGATAGTCCCCTGTAATCGAGGCCACAGGAAAATTATGGGTATAGGCAAAACTGAGTTGACGCTGTGGATCACACCAAGCCCCAGAACCGTTATAGCCAATATGACCAAAGCCTTTTTTGGCGCGCTTGCCCATACTCAGGATGCGGTGATAGCCCAAACGCCATTTCATTGGGATCGGCATAACGCGATCGCGCTTAAAGCTTTGAATTTCAGAAAGTGCAGCAAAAGTCTCAGGTTGGATCAGCTGCTGTCCTTGCCATTGACCTTGGTTGGCCAACATGGCATAGATCTTGGCCAAACTACGTGCCGTAAACACACCATTGACCGCTGGCATCACCGCTTGCAGCCCTTGATCACTAAAAAAATGAAAGTCACGCATGGCTTTGGGCACCATGGCATCTAAAAAGTCTTGTGGGTTTTGTCCAGAGAACTGCAATATTTTCTGTGGGATACTCGACTTATGCTTTTTCTTCTGAGTCGCTGCTGCACTAGACGCTGCTTTGTTCTGCGGCGCGCTAGATGTCTTGGCTGCTGTATCGACAGCCGTTGAATTTTGGCGAATCGGTCGTGCCACGCGCCCCAACTCAGCGGTAGGTGTCCCAAAATAAGCACCATCTAAGTCTAAGGCATCAACCAAATACTGTTGCATCAACTCTGCGAGTGGTCGTTGTGTGGCTTTTTCCAATGCTCCCCCGACCAACCAACCAAAACTCAAGGCTTGATAGGCAATATCCTGCGCTGCAGCAAAACGCGGTGTGGCCTGCTCCATGACTTTGAGCATATGTGCCCAATCAGCCATTTCCACGGCAGCATCGATCATATTACGGATATCGTATAAACCACTTTGATGGCTGAGAAGATGGCGCAGGGTAATATCCTGCTTACCCTGCTGTGCGAACTCCGGCCAATAACTCGCCACCGGTGTGTCATAGTCAAGCATGCCCTGACTGACCAAGATATGCGCCAAGGTCGACAACACACCTTTACCGGTCGAATAACACATCGCCATACTATCGGCACGCCATGCTTGAGTCGCCGTTTGTTGACCAGTGTAGATATCCAGCACCAATTCATTTTGAAAATAGACGCTGAGCGCAGCCCCACCACGCTCACTGCGTCCGACCTGCAGACGGCTGAATTGCTCTGCCAAATCGACAAAACGTGGATCTACCCAGCCTTGGTACTGTTGTACATCTGCAAAAATTATGTCCTTTAACCCTGTCATTCCCCGATCCTTTTATTTTTATAACATCACGTTTATTACATTACGCTGTCGACATCACTGTATAACATCATGATTAATCTATCTTCTTTGGACTTATTTAAGTGCAAAGACCTAAACTCCGTTGAGTTTAGGCCACTTATCTTATAGTGCTTTGACCACACCTGCCACATGTGGTTTTTGATTTTTCTGATTTTGAATCAAAAACTCAGTACTTTGTTTTTGCTCAGCACTTAAAAACTCGACAGTAGAAGGCAAATAAATCGGCAATTTAAACCAAACATCCGCCTCATAAGCATCTGGCAAACTCAAGCTGGCCAAGGCACGCGCCTTACTCCACATCCCATGTGCAATCGCCTGTTTAAAACCAAATGCTTTGGCGGTCACGGCATGCAAATGAATCAGGTTAAAATCCCCTGAAATCTTGGCATAGCGACGACCGATATTTTCAGCAATTTCCCATGTGGCTTGCAGTTGATAGGCGGGCACCTCACTCAATGCAGCTTTGTCTTGTTTGGCCTTGGTTGCCGTTTTTTGACGTGATAAGTAAGTGGTCACCCCCTGCATCACCACATCGTGACCTACTTTGACCGTGGTTATAAAATCAAACTGTACGCCTTTATCATGGGCTTGTAGTTCGCCAAATTGGCAAGACAAGCTCAACTGTTCATTGCTGCCAACTTTACGCATTTGTTTGACTTGATTGCGAATATGCACCAATCCCAAGATCGGAAATGGAAAAGCTTCTTGGGTCATCATGTGCATTTGTAAACTTTGTGACAGTACCGCCAAATACATGGCGGGGATATAGCCATTGTCTTTAAAACCACAGACTTGGTTATAAGATTTTAAATGCTGCTGATCCACTTTAAAGCTGTCGACCACATATTCAACCTGTGGGAGTCCATTTTCAGACTTGGGTTTTTTAAAAATCAGGCCTTGAATGACCTTGGGATAAGCCAAATACGGTTTTGGTAGTTGGCTAAAATGTCTTGTATTCATCGTTAAAGACCCTTCATGATTCGATATGTAAAAGCGTGATTGACTAGAGCTTGATTGATTCAAGTTAAACATTAAAAAAGAAAATCAAAAAATAAAATGTAAAAAAGGGATGCAGTTGCATCCCTTTTGATGATGCAAATTATGCACCCAATAGGCTTTGCCCACAGACACGAACCACATTCCCATTTAAGCCGGTAGAGGCAGTCGATGCAAACCAAGCAATGGTTTCTGCCACATCAACCGGTAAGCCACCTTGGCTCATTGAGTTCATACGACGCCCCGCTTCACGTATTGCAAATGGAATCGCAGCAGTCATTTGCGTTTCAATAAAGCCAGGTGCCACGGCGTTAATGGTGATGCTATCCTTCAAGATCGGCGCAGTATATTTCACCACACCAATCACGCCCGCCTTAGAAGTCCCGTAGTTGGTTTGACCCAGATTGCCTGCGATGCCTGAAATTGAAGACACACAAACAATACGACCGTTACTGTTCAAGCCACCATTGTTGAGCAAGTAATCATTGACGCGCTCAATGGCTGAAAGATTGATGTTGATCACCAAATCCCATAGCTCAGGCTTCATATTGGCCAAGGTTTTATCACGGGTAATACCAGCATTGTGGACGATAATATCCACGCCACCCTGTGCCGCTGCCGCCGCTTTGATTTTCTCGCCTGCATCTGCGGCGGTAATATCGATCGCCAGCGTTGAACCTGAGATCTCAGCAGCCACACGATCCAAGTCTGCTTGTTGTTGTGGCACATCCAGACAAATCACATGTGCACCATCACGCGACAAGATATGCGCAATCGCCTCACCAATACCACGACTTGCACCTGTGACCACAGCTGTTTTGCCCGCCAACGGTTGTGCCCAATCGATATCAACATTGTCCGCTTTAGAAATACGCACCACCTGACCAGAAACGTATGCCGATCGTGGTGACAATAAGAAGCGTAAGCTCGACTCTAAGTTTTTCTCAGCACCTGGCGCCACATAAACCAACTGTGCGGTAATGCCTTTTTTAAATTCTTTAGCAACTGATTTTACAAAGCCTTCTAGCGCACGCTGGGCAATGGCCTGTTGAACCGTTTTGGCCGCATCTGGGTCGATCCCGACCACAATCACACGACCAGAAGCTTGGATCTGACGCGCAATTGGATTGAAGAATGCATAAAGTGCATGCAGTTGTTCGCTTGTTTGGATACCAGAGGCATCAAAGATCACAGCTTTAAATTTTGATTCTTTATCGCCGGCATTAAAAGCCGCCAAACTGAGGCCATTTTTCGCTGCGACTTGCTGTAATTCTGGATCATTGCCACAGTAGCTATTGGCATGGATATTGGCAAGGACTTGAGTAATCGCACTTGAAAGTGTGCTGTCTGCTGCAGCACCAATCAATACCGCACCTCGAATCACAGGATTGGCCGATTCAAAGCGATCTAAACTGGTTGGTGATGGTAAACCTAGATTTTTGATGACAAATTTACCAATTGGAGACTTAGCAAATGCTTGGTATTGGTCACTCATGTTTATAATCTCTCAACAAATTAAATTTTGGATGAATCTTCTAGCGAATTTTAAGCCTAAAGCAAAAACCGCAATCATGCATTGAATTCGGTGTTCAAGCGCACTGTGTTCACGCGAAAAGCTTGAGCAGTCATCAAGATCAGGCAGTTATATCTAAATAGATTCATGAGTTTCTTAGCGATCATACTTGAGTTGGGCTTTTGATGTCTTGACCTGAACGCATACTCAGAAGTCATTATAGTCAATACGACCCCTTGGCAATTGTGCTAATCTAGCCCGCAAGAACATCTTTCACATGCTTGGAAAACCCTTATGAGCAAATCAACTCAAGAAAATCCAGCAGTCGAGAATTCTGCTTCAGAAGCTGTGTCAAATACATCAAAACCAGTTACTCGTCGCACTAAAAAAACGAGTGCAGCTTCGGCAGCAACTACGCCTGCACAGCCACGAACCCGTTCGGCAGCGAGCAGTCGTAAGCGCACTGCATCCAATACTAAAAAAGCTGAAACCACAGCCAACAACTCCACTCAATCTTCTGTTCAACAGGAAAACACTATGAGTCAAAATTCAGTTCGTCGCGTTGCGATTATTGGTGCGAACCGTATCCCTTTTGCGCGTTCAAACGGTCCATACTTCCAAGCATCTAACTCAGACATGCTGACAGCCGCCTTAAATGGTTTGGTTGAGCGTTATAACTTACAAGGTCAGCGTTTGGGTGAAGTGGTTGCCGGTGCAGTTTTAAAACACAGTCGTGATTTCAACATGACCCGCGAATGTGTACTCGATACGCAACTTGCACCAGAAACGCCAGCTTATGATGTGCAACAGGCCTGCGGTACAGGCTTACAAGCGGCATTTGCTGTTGCCAATAAAATTGCATTGGGTCAAATCGAAGTCGGCATCGCCGGTGGTGTCGATACCACGTCGGATGCACCGATTGCATTTGGTGATGGCCTACGTAAAGCCTTGCTTGAACTCAATATTGCCAAAACAGCGAAAGCACGTTTACAAGCGTTGACCAAGATCAACTTTAAAGACTTACTCGATGCACCGAAAAATGGTGAGCCACGCACCGGTCTTTCTATGGGTGATCATCAGGCAATTACAGCACTTGAATGGGGCATTGCCCGTGAAGCACAAGATGAGTTGGCTGCCTCTTCACATCAAAAAATGGCCAAAGCCTATGAAGAAGGTTTCTTTGATGACTTGATCACACCTTTTATGGGCATTGAAAAAGACAACAACTTACGCCCAGACTCTTCAGTTGAGAAATTAGCCAAATTAAAACCCGTCTTTGGTAAAGGCGATGCAGCCACCATGACAGCGGGTAACTCAACCCCACTCACTGATGGTGCGTCTGTGGTGTTATTGGCATCAGAAGAATGGGCCAAAGCCAATGGACATGACGTCTTGGCTTACTTGAGTTTCTCTGAAACTGCGGCTGTTGACTTTGTTGGCAAGAAAGAAGGTCTGCTTATGGCACCGGCTTATGCCGTACCGCGTATGTTGGAGCGTGCGGGTATTACTCTACAAGACTTTGATTACTATGAAATCCATGAAGCATTTGCTTCGCAAGTCTTGTCGACCCTCAAAGCATGGGAAGATCCACAGTTCTGTAAAGAGCGTCTCGGTCTAGATGCTCCACTCGGTTCAATTGACCGCAGCAAGCTCAACGTCAAAGGTTCATCTTTGGCGGCTGGACATCCATTCGCTGCAACAGGTGGTCGTATCTTGGGGACTGCGGCAAAACTGCTCAATGAAAAAGGTTCTGGTCGCGTTCTAATCTCGATCTGTGCCGCAGGTGGCCAAGGTGTCACTGCGATTGTTGAGAAATAAACTGCGCGACGCGATCGCCAAGACATATACTCAACAAATTAAAACAGCACCTTAGGGTGCTGTTTTTTTATTTTCACTTTTAGCTTGTCTACAATTCAACTCAGTTCAGTTAGATCAGCGAGAACCGTTGTTATTTTTCATTTAATTGTTCGGCTGATTCTCTGTTGTAAATATTGGATTTAACGGCACTGAGCAGATGCGATGAGGCTTAGACGCGTTGCAATGGTGAATCGAAGAATTTCATCTCAACCAAGTCATAACACCATTGGAAAATAAAGGTATAAACCAAGATACATAGGGTCATACTCAGATCAAGCAAGATGGCTTGGAAAATTGTCATATCCATTGCATAGGCCACCATTGGGATGGTTGCTAGCATTAAGCCCCCTTCAAAACCAATCGCATGTAGCACTCTCACCCAAACAGTACGCACCAAATTGCGCTTTTTTTCAAATTTTTCAAAATAATGATTAAAGATCATATTCCAAATCACTGAGGTGACTGCCATGGCGATTCCAAGTCCGCCCGCCACTTCCATTGGAATTTCAAAAATAAAACTCAAGGCAATTGCAATGATGACCAACAGAATAACCTCATACGTCAGGGCATGGACTATTCTTCGTTTGGAAATCAACATTTTAAAACACTCAATCAATTAGGAACTGGCTATTTTAGTGTATTATTCTGATCAATCGAGTTAGCACCTTTCAATTTCTTTGATAGATAAAACCCGACCCAAAATCCTAGAGCAGTGAAGCACAAGATGAATATCAACCAAGAACAATTAAATATTTTTAAAACCGTGATCGAAACCGGCTCCTTCTCTGCTGCGGCACGAAAACTAGGAAAAGTCCCCTCAGCTGTCAGCATGTCGATCTCCAATCTAGAAATTGACCTCGGACTGAGCTTATTTCAACGCATCGGGCGTGAGCCTGTGCCCACCGATCAAGCCTTGATACTCTACGAAAAAACCACTCAACTCTTGATCGAAATGAATCAATGGAAGCAACACGCCACAGCACTCAGTGCTGGGCTAGAATCTTCGCTGGATATCGTGGTGGTGTCAGAGCTCTCACATACCCACTGGACTGACTATATCTCGCTGCTTGAAGCAAAATTTCCAGAACTTCAAATCAATATCTTTTCTGCCCCGCAAGAAGATGCGCTGAAACTGCTGATGACGGAGTCCGCTCAACTCGCCGTGATGTTTGAACGTGAACAATTGGCCAGCAGTGAACAGTTTATCGAACTCAAACGCGAAATCTTGGTCGCCGTGGCGGCAAAACAGCACCCACTGGCACAAACACCACAGATTCGTTTTGAACAACTGCTACAAAGTCGGCAAATCGTGGTTGCCAGTCGGGATCGTGCCATCAAACCAGAATTACTCTATGCCAATAACAATTGGCGCACCGACAACCACTATTCAGCCTGTGCCATGATCATGCAGGGTTTGGGTTGGGGAATTTTGCCATTGGAAATGTTTAATCAAAATCCAAGTTTAAAACGCAATCTTAAGTTTTTAGACTTTGCCGACTTCACCCCAAAATTTGAATACTTTGTTGATTTGGTCTGGAGCCGCGAACGACAACTCGGGCCAGCAGCACGCTTCTTAATTGAACATGTGCGTGCTCAGCGCAATACGCATTGAAGTCCAATTCAATGTACATTTCATCTAAATAACGAGTATTTCTTGAATCAGTATTCAGTCTGACCTTGCATGTGTTATAAATAATTCACAAGTATTTCAACTAGAATTTAATCGCAATGACATTATCCGCTTTAGAACAACTCCAAGCTTTGACCACAATTGTTGCTGACACTGGCGACCTCAATGCTATACAACAATTTCGTCCCTTGGATGCCACCACCAATCCCTCGCTCATTACTGCTGCTGCCAGCCAGCCAGAAAACCGTCAACTGATCGAAGATGCTTACTCACAAGCCAAACAAGAAGGCTATGCTGCAGACGAGCTGATTGAGCGCAGTATTGACATTTTGACGGTCAAACTCGGGGTTGAGATTTTAAAGTCGATTCAAGGTCGAGTCTCGACCGAAGTCGATGCCGCCTTGTCTTATGATACCGACGCCACCATTGCCAAAGCCAAAGAATTACTCGCGCTCTATCAGGCCTACGGGATCGATCAAAAACGCATCTTAATTAAAATCGCCTCGACTTGGGAAGGCATCCAAGCCGCCAAACAACTTGAAGCTGAAGGTATTCACTGCAACTTGACTCTGTTGTTTGGTCAGCATCAAGCCCAAGCCTGCGCAGAAGCCAACATCACCTTGATCTCACCTTTTGTCGGTCGGATCTTGGATTGGTATAAAAAAGCAGAGCAGGTTGAACATTACCCGATTGAAAAAGATCCTGGCGTATTATCGGTCAAGAAGATCTATCAGTATTACAAACAGCATCAGATCAAAACTGAAATTATGGGAGCCAGCTTCCGCAGTGTTGATCAGGTCTTGGGTTTGGCCGGTTGCGACTTACTCACCGTATCACCCGCACTGTTAGCGGCCTTGGCCGAAGATCAGCGCACAGTCGAAGTACAATTGCATCTTGATCCTGCCCACTCAAGCCAAGTTGCGCCAGCACCCGCGGCATTGAGCAAAGCAGAATTTAAACAGCAAATCGAAGCCGACCTAATGGCGACGCAACTGCTACAAAGCGGCATTGATGGCTTTATTAAAGCCCGTGAACAACTCAGCCATTTGTTACGTGAATCTTTTGGAATTGATGCAGAAATTAAGGCATAATTTAGCCCCTTAAAATCCATTCAGCCGAGCATATACAGATCACCATCTGTTGACATATCGTCGATGCCTCGGCTTTTTTGAATCAATTTTGCGAGAATACCGTGTTTGGCGTTACGGATATCATCAGCTACATTATCGGCTCTATTTTTATTGTCATCCTTCCTGGCCCCAACTCGATCTATGTCATGTCTGTGGCATCGCGCTTTGGTGTTAAAACTGGTTATATGGCGGCGTTCGGTGTATTTACCGGTGACTTGATTTTAATCTTACTGACTGTGCTCGGTGCAGCATCGTTGTTACATGCTTTTCCATGGCTCTTTGTTTTACTGAAAGTGGTTGGCGCCAGTTATTTGTCTTATCTTGGGATTCGCTTAATCATTGCGAGTGTGAAAACTTGGATGAATACAGCACAACAACAACTCAACTCCTCCAGGGAGACCAAGCAATTAAACTTACATCCCTATCGTACTGCACTCACGATTAGTTTATTAAACCCCAAAGCGATTCTATTTTTCCTGTCCTTTTTTATTCAGTTTGTCGATCCAAACTATCCCTATCCCGCGAT
>JASLIY010000149.1 GCA_030152675.1 Acinetobacter sp. | reverse complement strand
GATATGGCAATCGGCGCCAGCATCAGCCTCAACTACGGCAGCAGCAATGCCATCTGGGCAATTTTATTTGCTGCGCTGATTATCTTTATCACTGGTTTTCCAATTGGCTACTATTCTGCACGCTATAACATTGACCTCGATTTGATTACCCGTGGTGCTGGTTTTGGCTACTTTGGCTCAGTGCTGACCAGCCTGATTTATGCCAGCTATACGTTTATTTTCTTTGCGCTCGAAGGCGCGATCATGGCCCAAGGTTTATATATGGGCCTCGATATCCCCCTGTGGGCCGGCTATCTGATCTCTACCGTTGTGGTGATTCCCTTGGTGATTTATGGCATGAAAGCCTTGAGCCAACTTCAACTCTGGACCACCCCAATTTGGCTGATCCTGATGGTGGGTCCCGTGGCTTATCTGGTGTATCAACAACCGCTGTTGGTGGAACAGTTTGGTCAATACACGGGCACGATGGGCTATGCACCGGGGGATACTGCCGCGATCATGCTGGCTGCCGGCGTGTGTTTGTCATTGATTATGCAGATCGGCGAACAAGTGGATTACTTGCGTTTTATGCCCGCCAAAACTAAAGAAAATAACCGTGAATGGTGGATCTCCATGATCGCCGCTGGGCCGGGTTGGGTATTCTTGGCCGCGATTAAGCAAATCATTGGTGCCTTTTTGGGCTTCTATTTGCTCAGTAAAATTCCCGGCGTTAACAGTGCTGAACCCGTCCGCCAGTTCAATGAAGTGTTCTTTAATATGCTGCCGGATTGGATCGCGCTGACCTTGGCGGTGATCTTGGTGGTGCTGTCTCAAATCAAAATTAACGTCACCAATGCTTACTCTGGCTCATTGGCATGGACCAGCGCCTATACTCGATTGACGCGTCATTATCCGGGACGCACCACCTTCGTACTGATCAATCTCGCGATTGCCTTGGCCTTGATGGAGGGCAATATGTTTGCGGTACTGGAAAAGATTTTGGGCTTTTATTCTAACTTTGCCATCGCATGGGTGGTGGTGGTGGCGACAGATATTTCAATCAATAAATACCTACTCAAGCTTTCCCCCAAACGTCCCGAATACCGCCGTGGCATGTTGTATAACGTCAATCCGGTCGGCATGGTGTCTTTTCTTGCCGCTGCGATTCTCTCCATTGCCGCCTTCTTTGGATTATTGGGGCAGTTCCTGTCCTCATACTCGCCATTGATTGCGCTCAGTGTGGGCTTTGTTCTGACCCCGATCATGGGCATACTCACCAAAGGCAAGTACTACATCAAAAAATACGATGATGGTATCCATGAACCACGCTATACCCCCGATGGCACGCCGGTTGCCACGGTCTATCGTTGTTCGGTCTGTCATGAAAATTATGAACGTCCCGATGTGCTCTATTCAGAAAAACACCACGGCATTATTTGCTCGCTGTGTACCACACTGGATAAAACTCCGATCAAACTGGGCGAGTAAGCCTTTGGATGAGTGCGCCTGAAAGTTTAAAGATTTTTTTGCATGAAGACCGAACGTATCCCGCCCATTTCCGTGACCGGTTCTTGGGCGACAAAACCCAAATGTTCATACATGGCTTTGGCATAGCAACTGGAATTGACCGTGATGATCGACAGCTTCTGCTGCGAGACCCAGTCTTGAAATACCGCCCACAGTTGCCGGCCAATGCCCTGTCCCAGATGATCTGGGGCAACAAAGAAATGAATCAAATGCCCCGAACATTGATAGCCAATCACGCCCAAGACCTGCTGATCCTCATACAGCCAATATACGACATCCTGTTTGTGTAGCAGCTGCACAATTCGCTCTGGCCGGAACTTTTCACGCCCCTGTTGATTGATCGCAAAGTCATCCATATAAGGTTGTATCAATTGATAAATCACCGCGGCATCGGCGGGGCACGCGGATCGAATTTTGGCATTTTTCTGCATGGCCGTACTTCCTTTAGTCCCTTCCCTGTCGTCCCTGTATTCCCTGTATTCCCTGTACTCCCTGTCGTCCCTGTCGTCCCTGTCGTCCCTGTCGTCCCTGTCGTCCCTGTCGTCCCTGTCGTCAGTCTCATCAATAGCCCATATTCGTTGTAAAATATGTTGAGATACTTTTCAAGCAACATCGTGACAGTTCGGCTGTTGTTTGACTTCGACCTGAATGTGCAATGCCCTGCCCGCCGACACACTGCCTCGATCTCCATCCTGCTTATGCGGCCTTGTTGTTTACTGCAGGGTCAGTTTTTTTTATTTATTTATCCTTCATGCTAAACTTGCCGCAATTTTTAGCATTTCATTTTGTTCAGCCTATGAGTGAAAAAGCGCATACTGCACCTGGTCAATTTCGATGGTCATTTTTACTGCCGCAATACTGGGGAATCTGGATTGCGATCGTATTTTTGATGCTATTGGCGATTCTGCCTTGGGCTGTGCAACATCGCATCGCGACACAATTGGGCAATCTTGCATTCAAATACTTAAAATCACGTCGTAAAACCACACAACGTAATCTCGAAGTGTGCTTTCCAGAATGGTCAGAAGAACAACGGCAACATCAAGCACGACAAGTCTTTGTCGATATGATGTTGGGCGTGTTTGAAACCCTCAACGCCTGGTATTGCCCCCGCTGGTTCCAAGGTCGAGTCAGCATTCAAGGTCTAGAACATATCACCGAGGCACAAGCGGCTGGCAAAGGCGTGCTGCTATTGGGGACACACAGCACCCTCTTAGATGCTGGCGGCTATATTTGCTCACAGTACTTTGACCCAGATGTGGTCTATCGTCCGCAAAACAATCCGCTCTTTGACATGCTGATTTATCGCTGCCGTGCCACCATTTATGGCCATCAAATCGATCACGATGACATGCGTGGTCTGATCCGCCAACTGCAAAAAGGTCATGCGATTTGGTATAGCCCCGATCAGGACTTTGGACTCAAGCAAGGCATCATGGCGCCATTTTTTGGGGTGCCTGCAGCAACGGTTACAGCGCATCGACGTTTACTCAAGATTTCCAAAGCCGTGGCGATTCCACTGTATTTCTATCGCACAGGCGATATCAAAGACCCACGCTATCAGATCCTAATCGAACCCGTGCTCGAAGATATGCCGAGCACAGATGAATTGGCTGATGCGACCCGCGTCAATGAAATTATTGAACAGCAATTGCGCATTGCCCCGACCCAATATATGTGGTTTCATCGCCGCTTTAAAACACGCCCCGAAGGCTACCCGCCAATTTACTAAACATATTAAGGATGCCGCAAACCATGCCACAGAAGACCTCCAAAACCATGAAAGTGATGCAGTTATTACCTGAGTTAAACAGTGGTGGGGTGGAACGTGGCACATTGGAAATCGCCAGAGCTTTGGTCAGCCAAGGACATGAATCACTTGTAGTTTCCAACGGTGGTCGCTTGGTCGGTGCCTTAGAAGCCGAAGGCAGTCAGCATCTGACATTGGCGATCCATAAAAAATCGCTCTCGAGCTTATGGCAGATCCGCCCCCTACGTCGACTGATCCAGCAGCATCGCCCGGATATTGTGCATGTTCGTTCGCGTGTGCCTGCATGGCTGACTCACTTTGCCTTACGCGGCATTCCAGCCCAGCAACGTCCACATCTGATCAGCACCGTGCATGGCTTCTATTCGATCAATCGCTATAGTGCGATCATGACCCGTGCAGAAAAAGTCATCGCCGTTTCGGACAGTGTGGTCGACTATATCACCACGCATTATCCGCACTGCCCGCCTGAAGATATCGTACGGATTTATCGTGGGATTGATCCACACGCCTTTCCTCATGCCTACCAACCTGCACCGCAGTGGTTCCATCAGACCTTTATTGATTTTCCGCAACTGGAAAACAAATTTATCCTGTGTTTGCCGGGACGGATTACCCGCCTCAAAGGCCATGAAACCCTGATCGAACTGATGCAACACTTACAGCAACATGCCCCACATGTACATGCGGTGGTGGTGGGCGGTGCGGATGAGAAAAAAGCAGCCTACTTAGACGAGTTGGAAAATAGCATCAAAACCCAAGGCCTCACCGATCAGATCACCTTCGTTGGGCATCGTGCGGATATCCGCGAATGGCTGGCCTTTAGTGATGTGGTGTTGTCATTGTCAAAACAAGCCGAAACCTTTGGGCGTACTGCTTTAGAAGCACTGTCTTTGGGAACACCGGTGGTGGGTTGGAATCGTGGTGGGGTTGCAGAAATACTTTCTCGCCTGTATCCGCAAGGTCTCATTGAGGTGGATGATCAAGAGACCTTGTTGCGTACCTTACAGCAGCAGATTGATCATCCGCAAAGCGTAGCACCCGTCAATGAGTTTAGCTTAAAACACATGTGTGATCAGACCTTGGCGCTGTACCAGCAAGTTCTTGCCGAAGGCCATTGATCAAGAGCACAGCTCATTTTGAGTTGCGTTTTAGTTTGAGTTTTAGTTTTAGTTTTAAAAAAATAAGGCCCCAAAAGTATAATCCGAGTTCTGCTTCCTGCAAAACTCGGACTGATGAGGTTGTGTTTTCTACTTTTTTTATTTTTAGACTTCCGTTTCACTCATCAAATCCTTGATGATCACTCCGTCAGCGTTGTCTTCCTTAGTTGGGAAAGTTCCGTTCCCGTTCCATGTGCTGATAGAGCTAGAATAAGCCGGATCGCCATCACAGACTAGGCTCTTTGCACCTAAAACCATGTAAGCATTTGCCTACAAAAAAGTAACAAAGCGTCAGATTTACATCCTTTTTTCCTCAACTCATGCACGGCGATATGACCTGCGGACGCGTCGAGTGCTCTATCTAGATCACTCATGAGCGGGTTGCTGGACGACGTTGATGCGCTTTTACGATTTCATCGCTCACTGGTTTTTCTTCCATCTCGGCTTTTTCGATCCCATCGGCAATGGCTTGTTGCGCCTGCTGTTCATCCTCGGCACTTTGCTCAAGCTCGTCCTGAATCTGATCAAATACCTTGCCGGTCTGTAGTACCACAAAAACAGGAAAATGGTCTGAACCAATATGTGGTAGCCGCTGCATTTCAACCAATGCAAAATCCGTACTGTGAAAGATATGATCCAATGACCAGCGTAGGATCGGATAGTCGGCATGAAAAGTATTGACGTATTTGCGTCCTACTCGCGGATCAAGCAAACCGCTGACCCGTTGGAACAATCGTGTGGTCCGTGACCACGCCACGTCATTGAGATCCCCCATCACAATGCAACTTTGATCCAGATCCTTGATCTGCTCACCCACGATCAACAACTCAGCATCCCTCAAGCTCGAATCCTTGGCTTCGGTTGGACTCGGTGGTTTGGGATGCAGACAAAACAGTTTGACGTCTTGTCCTGAAGCCAAGGTCACGGTGCTGTGAATTGAGGGAATTTCATCACTGAGGATAAACTTCACTTGGCTCTCTTTGAGTGGTAAACGACTATAAAGGTGCATGCCATATAGGTTATCTAGTGGCACAGGCACGCGAAATGGATAGTCTTTTTCAATCACGGCCAACTGCTGTTGCCAAGTGCGGTCTGTTTCCAACGTCAGCACCAGATCCGGTTGATACTGTTCAATCAAGGCGATCAACTTGTGATATTGCACATTCGGGGTCAAGACATTCGACACCAAAATCGACAGTTGCTGATCGGGATTGAGTTGCTCTGGCCGGACTTGGGCGACTTGTTTTTTCCAAATAAACGTATAGGGTAAGACCATTTTCAACTGATAGGCCAAGGCCGCAATCAAGCCCAGTAATATCCCACTGCGCCATAGATTCCATTCGCCGGGCCAACACAGCATTAGCAGCAAGACCACGATACCGACCATTAAAATCTGTAAACGTGGAAAATCCGTGCCTCGAATCCACCACTCATCACGTGGAATCAGCGACCAAAACGTTGAAAATATCACCATGATGGCGAATAAATAGATAATGGACATATTCGCTTACCTTATTGTTTGAGTTGTTGCCGTATTGTGAGGATGTGGTTGGCCATCGCGACTGATCTTATTGTGTCTT
>JASLIY010000127.1 GCA_030152675.1 Acinetobacter sp. | reverse complement strand
GCATAGGCGTATCTTTAAGACCTGGGCGATTTAAATCCTCACCAACCGCAGTGAGGATATTTGCATAGGATTGCTGCATAGACATAAAACGTGTCCACTTTCACTAATTGAACTAGGTCGGCATTGTAGCAGAAAATCAACTAAATTCTGACAGTAAATTAGCGTTGATCTTCTGTTCTAAATTTTGGGTTTTTTTCTGCGCGTTTGATTAAGACCAATACCGCGCCTGTGCCGCCTTGATTTTCAGGTGCACTCACAAAGGCCAGTACATCACGATGCTGTCTGAGCCAACCATTAACATAGGTTTTGAGTATCGCTTCTGGACCTTTGCCATGCACGATTTTCAAGACATTTTGATTTTCATCTTTGGCAATCTGAATAATTTGCAATACGGCTTGGCGTGCTTCCTCAATGGTACAGCCGTGTAGGTCGACGGCTTCAAACCAGCGCAGATTTCCAGCTTTGAGATCCTCAAAGACCTTATGTTGCAAGGTGCCGATCCGATAACTCAACTTGGCCTGACTGGCCACGGGATTGAGCATGGCTTGTGTGTCTGAGAGTTCAGTCTGCTCAGTTGCCATAGGTCCTTCGGCAGAGGCGCGTTTGGCCAGTGTCTTGGCATCGGGTTTGACCCGTTTCGGCTTGTCGATAATCGCCATATTATGCTGCGATAAGGCAGTCACCCCTTGTAGGGCTTGCTTAAACAGTGCTTGCTCATCATCCGCGCTCGGCGCTGCCTCAGGCTGTGCTTGAACAGCAGCAGCTTGAGGAACTTTGGCCGGTTGTGGCTGTGAGATCTGTTGTTTAAAAGCATTTAAAAGTTTTTGCTGTTCTTTTGAAAACGGTGAATCAGGAATACTCATTAGCTTGACATAAACTTAATATTGAAAAGAAATTAATTGAAAGACCTTAAATGCAATCGGGTTGACCAAATAAAGCGTGGAACGCCAGATCAGGTTGAGGTTGCTTCATAAAGCTTTCACCGACCAAGAAGGTGTGAATATCATGCTCTTGCATCATGCGTACATCTTCAGAAGTGGCGATTCCACTTTCGGTGACCAATAAACGAGATGCTGGCAAACGCTTTTTCAATCTTAATGAGGTGTTGAGATCGACCTCGAAGGTTTTAAGATTGCGGTTGTTGACACCGAGTATGCACTGCTCGGACAGGCGCAAGGCACGATCAAGTTCAGCTTCATCATGCACTTCCACCAAAACATCCATACCTTGTTCAAATGCGGTGTGCGACATTTCTTGCAGTTGTGTATCAGACAACGCTGCCACAATCAGTAAGATACAGTCGGCCTCAAGCGCACGCGCCTCAACGACTTGATAGGGATCGATCAAAAAATCTTTACGGAGCGCGGGTAAGTCACAGTGCTGACGCGCGAGTTTTAAATAACGGTCGTGGCCTTGAAAGAAATCCTCATCGGTCAATACCGACAGGCAGGCAGCGCCCGCGTGTTGGTATTGTTGTGCGATTTCAGCAGGATCGAAATTCTCACGAATCACGCCCTTAGAGGGCGAGGCTTTTTTGATTTCCGCAATCACGGCAGGGCGCTTGTGCTGCAAGGCTTGCGCAAAGCCACGTGTCGCTGTTGCTGCCGCAGCACGTTGCTCTAGATCATACACACTAAATTGCTTCAGTCTTTGGGCAAGTTCTTGCTGTTTGCGATCGACAATTTTACCTAAAATGGTATTGGATAGATTGACCATGTCCTTGTCCTTACACTTGATATTGTTTTAATGTTTTGGTGAATTCGGCCAATACACTCATTTTTTCTAAAGCTTGTCCACCATAGATAATATCGTGAGCTAAGGCCACACCTTGTTTGAAGCTTGGTGTCAGTCCAGCCACATAGATCCCTGCACCAGCATTGAGGGCGATCATATTGGCGGCTTTTTCACCTTGCGCAGTTTTGTTTTTGGACAGTGCATTTTTGATTAAGGCCAAGCTTTCAGCAGGATCAGCGACGCTTAAACCGGTTAAGGTTTGTGATTCAATCCCAACATCTTCTGGCTGAATCATCCACTCAGTGACTTCACCATCTTTTAATTCGGCTACATAGGTTTGTGATGCCAAGCTAATTTCATCGAGTCCATCTTGGGAATGCACCACCATGACATGTTTGGCGCCCAACTGTTTTAGCACCTCTGCGATTGGGCGACACAGCTCGCTTGAAAACACCCCAATTAGCAAATGATCTACACCGGCCGGATTCGTAAGCGGGCCGAGTAAATTGAAAATGCTGCGGAAACCTAATTCTTTACGTGGGCCAACTGCATATTTCATGGCTTTGTGATGGTTGGGCGCATAGAGAAAGCCCAAGCCCATTTCCCGGATACAGCGTTCAGTTTGCTGCATATTTAAATCCAGCTGAATCCCTGCAATTTCCAGTAAATCAGAAGAGCCTGATTTGGAAGACACACCACGGTTACCGTGTTTGGCAATGTTGGCGCCTGCGGCTGAAATGACAAAGCTGGCTGCAGTAGAAACGTTAAATAAGTTTTGTCCATCGCCACCAGTACCAACGATATCCACGAGATGTGGCAGATCACTGACATCAATTTTAATGGCAAATTCGCGCATCACACGTGCAGCTGCGGTGATCTCGTCAATGCTTTCACCTTTGAGGCGTAAACCCATCATCAGGGCACCGATTTGTGCTTCAGTGGCTTCACCACTCATGATAATGCGCATCACCTGTTCCATTTGTGGTTGGGTGAGATGGATGTTTTTTGTAATATTGCTGAGCGCTTGTTGGATATTCATATCAATCACTTATGCGTAAATTTCTAAAAAGTTTTTAAAGATTTGATGGCCGTGCTGGCTTAAAATCGATTCGGGATGGAACTGCACACCTTCAATCGGTAGTGTCTTATGTCGAACGCCCATGATTTCTTCCATGCTGCCATCAGCTTCATTGGTCCAGCAAGTCACCTCTAAACACTCTGGCAAAGTCGCTTGATCAATCACCAAAGAATGATAGCGCGTTGCAGAAAAGGGGCTCGGTAGATCGCTAAAAATACCGACATTGCTGTGATACATATCAGACAAGCGGCCATGCATGACCTTTTTGGCACGAACGGTTTCTCCGCCAAATGCTTGTCCAATACTTTGATGACCTAGACAGACACCGAGTAATGGGATTTTTCCTGCAAAATGCTGAATCGCAGCAATCGAGATCCCTGCTTCACTAGGTGAGCATGGTCCAGGTCCAATAACCAAATACTGGGGTTGCCATCGTTCAATATCCTCAATCGTGACAGCATCGTTACGGACGACTTTCACTTCTTGATTTAACTCGCCAAAATATTGGACGATGTTATAAGTAAAAGAATCGTAATTATCGATCATGAGAAGCATATTGAACTTAACCTTTTGAAATTCAAAGAAGTATGTATTTGGGGCATCTACGCGTACTCAAAAACGTACTCACTTTAGAAAAGTTACTAGTGATGAAAATAAACACGCCTAAAAATTGCCGCGTGTTCAGTGGCTACTTTATCAGATTTTTTGAAGGATTGGACAGCAAAGTTGAGTAGCGTGGTGGGTGAGGCGGATTTGACTGCTGATCTAGGCAAAGTTTTATTTATCTCACAATTTTAAGTAGCGGCTGTTTAACTGCTGAATGTAGCGCTATGCCACAAAATGCACAGACTTGAACCTCCTGTTTTAATCGCCAGACATGGATACAGTTGGATTGAGTATCGGCTGTGTTGGATTGCCATGTTTGACGCTCATATTGCGCTCCGAGTTTCGCCGCTTTCGCCACGAGACTCTCAATCATTTCAACTGCGACTGGATTGTGATTGTATTGAGCTTCTAGCTCAGTGATCAGTGCTGTAATTTCAAGATTCAATACTTCAGTTATTTGTTGTGTAATTTTAATATCCATTATGCCACCGTATTATCTCAATTTATTGCTTGGCTTGCTTGATGCTCATGATATCGCATCTTGTCTGAGGGCGGCTGTGCCTATTTGTAGGTTGTGGCCGCCGCTCAGTTCAATCAATCCTGATCCGGTTGACCTTACTGAGTTGGTGATTGGACTAGGAAAAGATGCATTAGAATTCGAGTCATCCATTGCGGATCATATCGACTTTTAATCAACCTACCGACAGATGATTCAAATACGATAGACCCGAAGATCAATATTCCAATGATAAGGGTTGCGTTTCTTTCAACAGCCAGTTTAAGACCTCACCCGCAAGATGCGGTGCCAATTGCTCGCGGACGAGTTGATGATATTGATTTAACCATTCAATTTCGATCTCATCGAGCAGATCAATCAGGATGCAGTGTTGATGAATTGGGCAGAGGGTGAGTGTTTCAAACGCTAAAAACTGACCATAGCTTTGGCTGTCGGTTGCCTTAACTTGTGCTGCAACTAAGTTTTCGATCCTGATGCCATACTGACCCGCGTGATACAGGCCCGGTTCATTGGAAACGATCATGCCTTCAAGTAAGGCCGAGTATGGCGTCACTGGTGCATAGTAGGAGAGGACTTGCGGGCCTTCATGCACATTCAATGCAAATCCAACCCCGTGTCCAGTACCATGGCGGTAGTCCAGTCCGTGTTGCCACAACGGTTGTCGAGCGATTGCATCCAACAGTGGCGCTGCCAAAGCTTCGGGGAACACGGCGCGCGCCAGTGCAATATGCGACTTTAAAACCAGCGTATAGTCATGCTTTTGTTGCTGGCTGGGTTGACCGATGGGCACGACTCGCGTGATATCTGTGGTGCCTTCTACATACTGTCCACCAGAATCAATCAACAATAAACCGTCACCTTCGACCTGTGCATAATGCTCAGGCGTGGCACGATAATGCGGCAAAGCACCGTTGGCATTGAAGCCCGCAATGGTGGCAAAACTTGGACCCATAAAACCCGGTTGTTGCGCACGAAAGGCCGTGATCTGGGTGTCGATCTGCAATTCATCCACGGGTTGTTTTTGCTGAACCAAGTCTTCTAAGTGTTGAAAGAAATGACACAGCGCGATGCCATCTTTGAGCATGGCTTGGCGAATATGCGCCAGTTCAGAGGGATGTTTTTGTGATTTAAATAAAGTGCTTGGATTGATATCCGTGCGGACTTTGGTGTGCTGTGCGATGGCATGTTGGTGAAAGACTGAAACCTTGTTGGGATCGATGAGGATATTTTTAGCATGAATGACATTTAAAAATGCAGCAGCCTGCGCATAATCCCGTACTTGGATTTGATCTTGATGCAGTATTTGTTTGAGCTCTGCCGATACTTTGGTGGAGTCGATAAAGACCACCACCTGCGCAGCATCAATATACAGGTGCGCTAAAAATACCGGATTGTAGTCCACATCGGAACCACGGCAATTCAGAATCCAAGCAATATCATCTAGTGCAGAAATAAAATGTGCATGGATATGTTGATCTGCAAGATGTTGTCGAATTTTCTCGATTTTCTCAGCTCGCGTCAGCGCATTGAGGCCTGCTTGCATTTCCCAAACAGGTTCAGCGGGCAGGTCTGGACGTGATTGCCAAATTGGACTGATCAAGTCGGCATCACTGATTAATTCAAAACGGTTTTTCAGTGCGATGTGTTGCAGAGCATCAAACTGTTGTACCGAGATGATTCTCCCATCAACCGCGATCGTGGCGCCTGCGGCCAATTGTTGCTCTAACCATGCCAAGTGGCTACTGTTCGGGTCCGGTGTCTGTTTTTGCAAACTAAAGCCGGTGCCATGTAACTGTTGTTCAGCCTGCACCCAGTAGCGGCCATCGACCCATAGACCTGCTTGGTCTGCGGTGACTACAACTGTGCCCACTGAACCCGTAAATCCAGTCAGCCATTGGCGGATTTTCCAATGTTCGGGGAGATATTCGGAGAGATGCGGGTCTGCGCTCATCAGGACCCAAGCATCAATACCTCGTTGTTGCATGAGTTCCCGAAGCTGTGTCAATTTCACAGCAGCGGTAGAGAGATGTTGAGTCATTGCAGCACTCCTAGATTGAAAGACGGATAAACATTCATATCATATACGCTTAGACACTGTTGGATTGCGGTTGCTTGAGCAATTTTTTCATCACCGGATTGAGTACGAATAAAACAATAGCCCCAGCACACAACACGAAAATACATTGGAAAAATAAGCGGGGTAGGTTTTCAATTGTGTCGCTGATCATGTGACCACCGATCAGGCCTGCGATGACATTGCCCAAAGCAAGAGCAGTACACCAGAGTCCCATGATTTGCCCACGGATCGCGCTTGGAGACAGCAGCGTCATTGCAGATAGCCCGATTGGACTTAATAATAATTCACCCAAGGTCAGTAAAAACAAACTGCTGACTAACCAAAGTGGTGACACCAAAGCCCCTTGACCGGAGACCACGGCTTGACTCGCCAGTGCCATCACCAGAAAGCCTAAGGCGGCAAAGAGCAAGGCAAGTGCAAACTTGATGATATGACTTGGATTCTTATTGACTCGATCCAGTTTTACCCACAGCCAACCCAAGACTGGTGCAAAGATCACGATAAAGATCGGATTGATGGATTGAAACCAGACTGTTGGAATTTGCAGGCCAAACAACATGCGATCGGTATAGTCGCGTGCAAATAGGTTATACGAGGTCGGTTGTTGCTCAAATGCAGACCAATACAGCGCAGCGACAAAGATCAAAATAAAACACAACAAGATCTTATATTTCTCGACCCGGGTAAATGCTTTGGACAGCATGAAATACAGAAAATACAACACGAGGCTCAAGATAATGACCATCATCAGATAGGTCGCCATCAGCACCGTATTGATTTTGATGATTCCGATGCTCACCAAGCCAATCACTACGGCCAAGGTTAATAAAAATCCTAGGACAATTTTACCGGCATGTGGATGTTTCACTACGGGGTGGTCGTAGCTGGGGACGGGGATAGGCTCAGGATTGAGCTGTTGTCTATTGGCATCGCTGTCTGACAAGGGGGTGGTCGTAGCCAGTTGACTGCGGTTGAAATCCTGTAACTGTGGAACCGCATATAAGCGAAAAGTGATCAAGGAGATCAGCATGCCGATGCCACCAATGCCGAAACCAATATGCCAAGCATAATGTTCGATCAATAAGCCTGTGACTAGGGGTGCACAAAATGCACCGATGTTAATCCCCATATAGAAAATTGAAAATCCAGCATCACGTCTGCCATCCGTGTCTGAATATAGGGTGCCGACAATGACGGCAATACAGGTTTTAAATAAGCCTGTTCCCAACACAATCAGCACTAGGCCAAAGTAAAAAAAGAAATTGTCAAAGATCGCGCTCATGGCAATCGATAAATGTCCCATGGCGATGATGATTGAGCCATACCACACGGATTTGGCTTGGCCGAGCCAATTGTCTGCGATCCACCCCCCAAAGATGGTCATCAAATAAATTGACCCAGAGAACAATCCCACCAAGGCCGCAGCGCTGGCACGCTCCAAGCCAAGGCCACCTTCGGCGACGATGGCGGACATATATAAGATCAGTAGCGGTCGAATACCGTAATAAGAGAAACGCTCCCAGATCTCTGTTAAAAATAATCCCTTTAACGGGCGAGGATGACCATAAAAACTTTGATTATGTTTTTGATCCGGATTTTGACCAGTGTGTTGGTCCGAAGTTGGCGTTGATTGTTGCATAGGATATTCTTTTTGTTGTTGCGATTTATGCATCATCAGGATTGTTTTATCGTGCAGCAACTTTATTTGTGTAACTATTCGTTTTTATGCTTTTATTGGTTATCTCATTGTTTTGTATGTCATATTATTTATTTTTTTTGATGTAAATATTAAATAATAGTTTGGTTTTGAGGCGGGTGCTGAGGATTTGTTGAGTGCTGTGATGGTGTGCAGATCTTGGGTGGAACTTTGCTTGGTTATTGCGCTTCATTACTGAGCTGTGCGGCCATGTCAGCGGTTTTTCTCAGTCCGGGTAAGCGGTATTCGGTATGACCATAGTCCTGAATCGATTTCCAACGTCCGCCCCACGTCAGACCCACGGATTCAGCCACTTGGCCATAGAGTTGATAACCGCGCATCGCCCATGGATCACGCTCACTGATCACGACTTTATTGTCGCGTTTAAAGGCCACATCGGCAGCCAAACCGAACTGATGATAACTTTGAAATGCGCCAGCCCGTGTGGTATTGGCATTGCGTGCCAATAAGTTTTGGCGTTCGGGGCTGCGATAGCCTTCGAGGAGCACCAGTTCATAACCATAACGTTCTTGCATGATTTTAAACACCATCAGCAAACGCTGTTGATAGCGTGGATTCATCCGCTTCCATTTCCGGTCGACCAAGTCACTATTGCGCTGTGCATACAGTTCGGATTGTGCTTGAGGGTTATCCAGATTGAGGTCTGAAGCGGCGCGATTTGGGCTGTTTTGTGCCAATTGGGTGGCTTCAACAATCGCTGCATTGACCAGATGATCATCAATTTCTGGTGGCGGGCTCAGGATCTCACCATTGAGTAATTGATAGATCTGAGGATCAGCGGCTTTGAGGTATTCGGCTTGTTGCTGATTGGGATCAATACGGCGGGTAAAAGCAAAAATCAAAATGCTCATAAATACACACAGACCCGCAAGCAGCATCCACCACTGTTGTAAGTGCCAGTGTTGTTGGGTGTGTTGATTTGAGGCGGCTTGATTAAAGCGTTGCGTATGCTGTACCAGCCGATGCCAATTTTTTTTGCCAGTCGGATATAAGGATTGCAACAGTTGCAGGGCTTTCATCCGCAGCTCGAATGACATCAGTAATGCCAATCCAATGCTGAACAGGACGAAAAAACCACAGATCAACCCGATCATGCGCAGATGACTTAGGGCAGATAGATGGTGATGTGTGCGTTTTCGGCACTGGGCTGAATGATATTTTTAAAGTTCGCCAAGGATTGCTGTTCATTTTTAGACAATAAAAAGTAAAGGCTTGCAAAACTGATCAGGGTAAAACATAGCAAGGTGATCAAAATCCAGAAGAATGGCAATTCATGATGGATCTTATTTTGAATTTGATCAGGTAAAGCCACATAGGGGGCAAAGGCGGTTTTATTGGCTTTGAGAAAATCAATTTCATCGCCGACACGCGCCACCAGATGATTGAGGCTTTCAGTACTATTCAGGCGATAGTGTCCCTGAAAACCCAGCAAGAGGCAGTAGTGGAAAATTTCTAAAGCCGCCAAACGTGCTTTCCCATGACTACGTAATTGTTCTAGGGTTTCAAAAAAGCGATGCCCCGCCAATTGTGAACCAAATAAATTGAGCTGTAGTGGATTGATCAACCAGATATTTTGTAGCTGAAAAAAGCTTGGATCTTGTTGGCTGACAATGGTTTCATCCAATAAAGCGCAGTAGGCATATTGCGCATCGTGAATGTCTTGTGCGGAGAATTGCAGCTTTCTGGCCTGCTGCTCAAACTGCTTCAGCAAGGCTAAGATCTTGTCGCGAAAGTCGTTGGCTTGTTCGGCGATATAGCCATTTTTGAGCAGGAACACGATATAAAAACCATCATAGAGCAAGTCAATCAACTGCACTGAATCTATGCTTTTTGGCGCTAGAAGCGCTTCAGGTATCGGTTCTAGCGGAGTTTGTTTAAATAAAGAGCTGATGTATTGGGATGAACTCATAGTGTATTTCTCGTTATTCGGCATTCACGACAGCAATCAGTTCTAAGCTGATGTCTTGGAACCCAGCAGGGACATAGATGCAGATACTTTGTGCATCAAGCATGCGTTGATATAACGCATGGTGTGGTTCGATTTCAAAATAGCTGACCCCAGAACGTACCGGAATCGCGGTAGGCACTTGCATCATGTGGTGCAGCGGAATCGCGGGAAGTGCTGAAACCACACGCTGTTCCACATCAACACTATTGCCGACTTTGACCCGTAGTGGCACGATTTGGATCAACTCATGTGTTTGCATACTGCGGCTAGAGAGTGCCAAATACAGCCGTGCATCGCGGTTGATCTTGTCACTGGCCAATTGACCGACCCAGTAGGAAGGGCGGGTTTCTGTGAGGCCGATACTGATATAGCGATTGGAAATAATCGTATCCAGCAGTTCGCGTAAGATCCGATCCAGATGACTAAAACTTTCTTGTAAATTGAGATGCTGATACTTGGGGAGATGTTCAACTTGATAGGCAGTTGAAAAGGTCAGCAAAGATCCGCTCAAACGCAGCAATTCAAAAAACAGCCGTTCAGGATGAATCTGCGCATGTTGATAGAGGTGGTTTAAGCTGGCATAGGCGGTATTCAGCGCATTCACCAACCAGAAAGACACGATATCGCCTGAACGGAACTCAATGATTTTTTGTTCATTTTCACGATTATTGGATTGTATGGTTTTGATTTTGGCTTGGATCACATTCAGGATGTGCTTGAGATTATTCATCAAGTGATCAGAGGCTTGGATGTGCAAGATCGGCGCAATGAAGCGTGGGTCGAGTTCAAAATGACCAGCATGTTGTCTTTTGATTTTGGCGATGGCGATATAGTGAAAACCATCCAGATCTTGTGGTGCTTCGATGTGGCTGTCTAATAACTTCAATACTGCACGCCGTCTCAATAAGGTGATTTCAGCTGCTGCGGCATCGGTAAATAAGTCATGGGTTTCTTGCAAGAAACTGTGATAACGCCCGGCTTGCGCCGTGGCAGTATGCGCGACATTTTGTTTATTGGCTTGTAGACTTGGCAGCGCCAAATACACCCACATCTCGGCACCGATATTGAGTTGATCGAGTTGAATCGGTTCAGGCAGTAAATCTTGGCTGGGCGCGCGATAGATTTCACCGTCTTGCCAGATCATCTCAACCTGCTCAAGTGCCAAGACATGCAAAGCCAGCTGAGATTGATCGACTTTTAATTGCTGAATGCCGTAGGCAAATGGCACGCAGGCATGCAAGCTCTGCGTGAGACGTTGCTCATGGTAGCGATCTTGGAGCTGGAAGTGTTGCGGGCGTAAAAATAAGCCTTCGCCCCAGAGTACTTTTTCTGCTTTAGACATAATGGATAACCACGCTTTTAATCAGGTGCTAAATTGGAGTTTTGCTTAGGAATTTGTCTGAGTGATATCGGCATGGGCACCCAATAATTCATGGACATCTGCCAGTGCTTGTTCGCCTTTAATCACCTGTGCGAGCCATTCATGTAGGGGCAGTTGGCTCCACAGGATGGTTTTTTCGAGCATGTAACTCACTGGGCTATGCGGTTCATTTTTCTTAAAGTATTCGGAGATTTGTTGCAGGGTAGCGATCGCGTGTTCTCGGTTGTGCTGATGGTTATCGGCACTCAATTGCAGAGTGTGTGGTTGAGGCGATGCGGTGTTTGCGAAGGCCACTTGAGATATCTCTGGAGATGAGGGCTGAGTTTGATCTGATTCGGAGGTCTGCGTGGACAATTGCGCCAAGACATTGAGCGTTGGGCTGGGGTGAAGCGTGTGCTGTAACGCCGTGTCAGTAGTGTGGTTGAAAGCGGTGAGTGGTCCCCAGCGCTCGACCTGATACAGCTTTTTGAGATGGGCATCAATCTGTTCAAACATGCTATCGATTTGGGCAAAGCGTGGCGCATCTTGTTGCATGCACTGTTCTAAGATCTGTTTGAGTATCTGCCAATGCGCTAATATATCTAGAAATTGTTGATAGTCGTGTTGCCGCTGCGACAGTGGAATGTCAAGCATGCGTTGTTCGGCCTGTTCTATGCTGACAGACAGTTGGGCAAGATCGACTTCATCGGGATGTTTAAGGCCTTGATGGCGCTGATGAGATAAGTTTTCATACGCTAATAAGGTCGAATTGGGGTGTTGCTGATTGAGTGGAATTTGCTTGATCAAATAGGGGAGCTGATTGATCATGCCTTGCAATAAACCCAAACGCTGATCCAAATCCTCCTCTTCGATGCGCGGGTAAATCTCGAACCAATATTGCGCCAACAGTTGATGGCACAGTGAAAGGCCAGAAAGCATGCCCTTGAAACCATCCAGATGGGTCCAAGCCTCGATCAACCACGCCAATAGACGAATATCCTTACTCTGTTGGCGCAGCAGTTCTGCTGCGCGCTTTGCCACAAAGGACCAGTCTGCTTGTTTGGGCGGAAGTACCCAATCTCCTTGATCCAATAAAGGATCATCCTGAGTTTGAGCTTTTTTGATCTCATGAAAGGCATTGGAAAAAGTTAAATCCTCACCACAGGGATGTTGGGTTGAAATAGGGGCTAATAATCCATTTAGGTCAATATTCATATCGCTTTACTCTAATTTTTAATCGTGACACGACATACTCGCTGCTTGTTTTTTTGATTTATTGTTCTGCGTTGGCTTTGGGGGCTTTGTTATGGCGCTTCCGCTGCGGCTTGGTTGTGCGTTGTGATGCTGCTTTTGGGTGTTGGATCAGTTGATAGTGAATCTGGTCTTGATCAACCTGAATACAGATTTTTTGCGGGAGGTTTTGTTCACTCAGTGCAACCAAGATCAAGGTGGCCAGTTCAGGTAAGACACTGGCATTTAAAATGTGTTCGATATTGCGCGCACCACTATCGACTTCAGTGCAACGATCGAGGATTAGCGCAATCAACGCAGGATCATATTCAAGTGCGATGGCATATTGTTGATCGAGCCGAGTTTGGATCACCGCGAGCTTGTACTCAATGATGCGTTCTAACAGTTCATCGTGTAAGGGGAAATAGGGCACGACCCGCATTCTGCCCAGAAATGCAGGTTTAAAGGTTTGATATAAGTGTGGTTTGACTAAGTCCAACAAGGCTGTGCTTGTGGGCCAATCCGTTACAGGCTGA
Source organism: Acinetobacter sp. (assembly GCA_030152675.1). Taxonomy (GTDB): domain Bacteria; phylum Pseudomonadota; class Gammaproteobacteria; order Pseudomonadales; family Moraxellaceae; genus Acinetobacter. The sequence goes on along the minus strand of JASLIY010000127.1, from coordinate 1,296 downwards.
TTGAGACAGGCTTGCATGATGGCGCTCGAAGCAATATTTGAGGTCAGGAGGATGGTGGTGTTTTTAAAATCAATGATTCGACCTTCAGCATCTTCGAGCACACCTTTATCAAAGACCTGATAAAACAGCTCATGTACATCACGATGTGCTTTTTCAATTTCATCCAGTAACACCACACTATACGGATTGCGGCGTACTGCTTCGGTCAAAACCCCGCCTTGACCATAGCCCACATATCCGGGCGGCGCTCCTTTGAGCCCCGAGACACTATGTGCTTCTTGGTATTCCGACATATTGATACTGATGAGGTGTGATTGTCCGCCATATAGCTCATCGGCCAAGGCCAATGCAGTTTCAGTCTTGCCGACACCACTTGGACCGAGTAACAGGAAGACCCCTTGAGGCTTGGAAGGATCTTCGAGTTTGGCCTTGGCAACTTTGATTCCTTGCACCAATTGGCTCAGTGCCGCATCTTGGCCCATGACGCGCTCAGCCAAACGTTGCTGCAAATTGAGTAATTGCGGAATACGTTCGCTGAGCATTTTCCCCATCGGAATCCCTGTCCAGTCCGAAATAATTTGATTGACGATCTGGCGATTGACCTGAGCATGTACCAGAGGATCTTGGCCTTGCAGGGTGTGCAGTTCTGCCTTGAGACGGCTCAGCGTTGTTGACCGATTCAATTGCAGTTCAGAGGTTGAACCCAGGGTTGCAGTCGGCGCATCTGCAACGATCTGGGCGTGTAAGCTTTTCATCTGTTGTACCAATTCGAGTTCTTGTTGCCAGCGCTGTGTGATCTCAGCGATGTTGAGACTGAGTTGTTCAAGCTGCTGCTTTAAATCTGCCAATCGCTGCTGATGGATCGGTTGCTGTTGTTGCTCACCTTGAATCAGATCGTATTCCAGCTGCAGATTGCTGTGCTGTGCCAGCAGTTGGTCGAGCTTGACCGGTTGTGCATTTTGCGACAGTGCCACACGCGCTGCAGCGGTATCGAGCACACTGATGGCTTTGTCTGGCAGTTGGCGACCACTGATATATCGGTGTGAACTGTGTACGGCACTGACGATGGCATCATCATCGATATGTAAATCAAAATGTTTCATCATGATGGGCAACATGGCCCTCAGCATTTCAATCGCCACTTCCGCTGTGGGCTCTTCGACTTTGACCACTTGAAAGCGTCGACTCAGCGCGGCGTCTTTTTCAAAATATTGTTTGTATTCGGCCCACGTTGTGGCGGCAATGGTTCTGAGCTCTCCGCGAGCGAGCGCTGGTTTTAATAGGTTGGCTGCATCA